>NZ_LOAR01000010.1:0-224181 GCF_001620885.1 Klebsiella sp. D5A
AGTGTGCGGCTGAACTTTTTATTCTTGCTGATTGTTATACATCGGATTCTGTGAGAAGAGAGAGCGAGCTGGATTCAGATAGTTTGCGCAAGGAGGTTAAAGCTACTCTTGCGAAGTATCAACTCCTGTAACTTTTCCAATTGGTTCTGAGATAAATGATTGATTTTGAAAGTATGGCACATGCTATCGGAGCCTGAGCAATTCCTGTGACCTATGCGCTCTGCATGCAGCACTTTAACTTTCAGGAAGTGACGCGTGCGACAACAACTTCCACGACGATCTCTTAAGTTCCACTTCCACCTTACCTGCGATAATGGGTCGCTTTCGTCCTTGCGCACGCTATCAGGAGAAGACCAGGCAGAACACCAGATGTTCCACCTAATGAACCAAACCTGCACCGGTGTTTATTAACACTTGTTCCTTGTCATTAACCATTACTCATCTTTTGTCAGAAAGGCGGTGCAATATGTCATATGGATATTTCAAAATAATTTGGATTTTAATGCTGCAAAATATGCTTAAATCAACGGAATTTTCATGGTAAAAGGAAGTTAACTTTATGATTTTTATTGGTAAATGCACCAATTGAAAAGGATGCTTCTCCCATATCTTCGTCGGCGGCTATGCGGCAGGCTATTACGCCTATCTGTGGACCCAGATGCTGGCCGACGACGGCTATCAGTGGTTCGTGGAGCACGGCGGTTTGACCCGTGAGAACGGTCAGCGCTTCCGGGAAGCGATTCTGTCGCGCGGCAATAGCACTGATTTAGCTGAACTTTATCGCCAGTGGCGCGGGCACGATCCACAGATTGAGCCGATGCTGAAAAATCGCGGGTTGAATGCGTAGGGCCATTTCGGACTGACACGATAACCGGGCGCGATGCCCGGTTATTTCGATTTTTTCTTTCCCAAAACCGCAGCAAAATTCCTCGCCAACATGAATCCTTCAATGCTGAAAAATTGCAGGGTGATAGAGCTCCATTTCTCACGTCACGACATCTTCCACGTTCATCGAGTCAAACCGCGATCGTTGTGATATTGCGCTGTCATCTTGTCTGATGCCCGCCAGAAGGGGTTCCAGCACCAGGTGAGCCAGAGTAGATGGCTAAAGAAAATCCGACATTATGCTCGCACTGCGGCGGCGAGATTCAGCGAATAGCAAACATCAGAGAGGGTTTCGATAATGTGGCTGGTTTTGATTGAGTGTCAGTGTCTCAGTCCGTCATAGCTTTCCATCTCCTGGCGGACAGCGCATGACTTCCCATACCTAAAAGGGTATGGCTGGGCATCAATATAGTATTGGAAAGGGTGTTATGCCTGTTATTAAGATTGAATCACCCGCCAGACAGGGCGAAGGAATACGCAGACAGAGGTGATCAGTCTATGAGTAATGCAATAACTAAAGTCCAGAATGCCAATGCACGCCGCGGCGGTGATGTATTGTTAGAAGTTCTGGAAAGTGAAGGGGTGGAATATGTGTTTGGTAATCCAGGTACCACCGAACTGCCGTTTATGGATGCGCTGTTAAGAAAACCGTCAATTCAGTACGTGTTAGCTCTGCAGGAAGCGAGTGCAGTCGCCATGGCGGACGGTTATGCGCAGGCAGCAAAAAAACCAGGCTTTCTGAATCTGCATACCGCCGGTGGTTTAGGCCACGGCATGGGAAATCTGTTGAATGCAAAATGCTCACAGACACCACTGGTGGTGACGGCGGGGCAGCAGGATTCACGCCACACGACAACCGACCCATTATTGTTGGGTGATCTGGTCGGTATGGGTAAAACGTTCGCGAAATGGTCGCAGGAGGTTACCCACGTTGATCAGCTACCGGTATTAGTTCGTCGGGCCTTCCACGATTCTGACGCTGCACCGAAAGGCTCCGTTTTCCTGTCGCTTCCGATGGATGTGATGGAGGCGATGAGTGCTATTGGCATTGGCGCGCCTTCTACTATCGACCGCAATGCAGTCGCAGGTTCATTACCTTTGCTGGCGAGTAAGCTGGCGGCATTTACTCCGGGTAAAGTCGCACTGATTGCCGGCGACGAAATCTATCAAAGTGAAGCGGCCAATGAGGTTGTTGCTCTTGCTGAGATGCTTGCCGCTGACGTGTACGGTTCAACATGGCCGAACCGGATCCCCTACCCAACAGCACACCCTCTCTGGCGGGGCAATCTGTCCATGAAAGCGACGGAAATTAACCGAGCATTAAGCCAGTACGATGCTATTTTTGCCCTTGGCGGTAAGTCGCTTATCACTATTCTTTATACCGAAGGTCAGGCAGTGCCGGAGCAGTGCAAAGTGTTCCAGTTATCAGCCGATGCGGGCGACCTGGGACGCACCTACAGTAGTGAACTCTCAGTGGTTGGCGATATTAAATCATCGTTAAAGGTGCTACTTCCTGAACTGGAGAAAGCCACAGCAAACCATCGCCGTGATTATCAACGCCGTTTTGAAAAGGCGATTAATGAGTTTAAATTGAGCAAAGAAAGTCTGCTCGGGCAGGTTCAGGAACAACAATCTGCTACGGTAATTACGCCGCTGGTGGCGGCGTTTGAGGCAGCAAGGGCGATCGGACCAGATGTGGCCATTGTTGACGAGGCGATTGCCACCAGCGGTTCGCTTCGCAAATCTCTCAACAGTCACCGCGCGGATCAATATGCCTTTTTACGCGGCGGCGGCCTGGGATGGGGAATGCCCGCGGCTGTCGGCTATTCACTCGGTTTGGGAAAAGCGCCTGTGGTGTGCTTTGTGGGAGACGGCGCGGCGATGTACTCCCCTCAGGCTCTCTGGACGGCCGCACATGAAAAACTGCCAGTCACCTTTATTGTCATGAATAATACGGAATATAACGTATTGAAAAACTTCATGCGTTCTCAGGCGGATTATACGTCGGCCCAAACAGATCGCTTCATCGCAATGGATTTGGTTAATCCGGCAGTGGATTATCAGGCACTGGGTGCATCGATGGGGCTGGAGACCCGAAAAGTTATCCGTGCTGGCGATATCGCCCCGGCCGTTGAGGCCGCACTGGCGAGTGGCAAGCCTAACGTGATCGAAATCATCATCAGTAAAAGTTAATCGTTAATCCGTCCGGCCTGTGCCGCATCCAGTTTATCCCTGATACTGCGGCACAGGTTCACAAAACCCGGTAAAGCCGGATTAGTGTTCTTTGCCGACCACATCAGCATATTCTCCACCATATTCGGATTTTCCAGCTTCCGGTAAACCACACCGCGTAATTGAGCATTCTCCATACTGGCGGGAATAAGCGCGACACCAACACCATGGGCCACAAAATTCATCACAGTCTGCTGCACGGAGGCTTCCAGACCTATTTGTGGACTAAATCCAGCTTTGAGGCACTGATGAAGGATGGAATCATAGAGCATCGGAGCGCTCTCGCGCGGAACCGTGATGAACGGGTCATCACAGAGTGATTCAAGCCTGAAATGCTCGTGTTGAACCTGGGGGTGGTTGGCAGGAAGGGCGGCAATGAGCGGCTCACGCAAGAGCACCAGTGAATGAATCCCCGGCGTGGCCGTCTCGGAGAAGCTGATTGCCGCGTCCAATCTGCCATCCTGTAATGCGGCGTGTAAATCAGAGGGGACCCTCTCCTGAAAATGCAATTCCACGTCGGAACAGGTATTTCTGTGCTGCATCGCAACATGCGGCACAACGCTATAGCTGGCATACATTGTTGCGCCTAATTTCAGAACCCCTTTCTGCCCTGATTCTATTGCCCGTACGTTATTACAGGCCTGCTCCAGCATTGCCAGCATCGCGCGGCAGTCCAGCAGAAATTGCTCCCCGGCAAGGGTTAAACTGACCCCTTTTGCGGCCCGGTTAAATAGCTTTGCACCGAGGATTGTTTCCAGCTGGGCTATTTGCCGGCTTAAGGGAGGCTGCGAAATATTAAGTTGACTGGCGGCTTTGCCAATGTTTCCGGTTTCAGCAACAGTGCAAAAGTTAATCAACTGGTTAAGGGTTGGTTTCATAAGCATTCCTGAAGCGGGTTCATACCTTCCAGGGTATCACTTGTTTGCCGCAGAGAGGCATATGAAATTAAGCGTTCTGGCGTTCGAGTTGAAGCAGGTGTGTGGCAATTCCCCATCTGATTGCCAGGCATTTCCCATCCCGGAAATCGAACACCGAGTAACTTGCATTAGGGTGAGCGTACCGCGAAAAATTATCAATAGTCCCTTCTTTAAGCACCGCCAGCACGCCCTGGCTGACTTGCCCGTGCGTGACAATACAGACGCGCTGATGTTCTGTGGTTTCTTGTAAGTTGTGTATGAAACCTGTTACTCGTCGGGTTGCTTGTGCTAATGACTCTCCTTGTGGTGGGCAATACTCGGCATCATGTGTGAATAACGCATGCGCATCGTGGGGACGTTGTTGCATGAGTTGTGACGTTAACATACCTTCGAACTGGCCAAAGGCCTGTTCTTTGAGGGCCGGCTCAGCTATCAATGGGCAACGAAAATGGTCAGCCAGGCGCTGTCCCATTTGCCAGGCACGACCAAGCGGAGACGTGTAAACGCAGTCTACCCGGTAATCACTCGCTGCAAACGCGGCAAGTAAAGCTGATGTTTGGCGCTCCCCGCGGGGGGTTAACGCACTGTCACTCTGTCCCTGAATTATTCCTTTTATATTCCACTCTGTTTCCGCGTGTCGAACAAGTATCACTTGCATCATTAAATGGCCATGTATGTTGTTGATTTAAATTCTACCGTTTAGACAAATCCCTTTAATAGCGTGGGATTTTTAGCACTGGACGAAGACAGGTTCTGCCTCCCCGCTTTCCTTGTATCTGACAGCATGTAGTGATGAGATACCGTCTCTGAAATCGAGTTAGCCATCCCATTCCCTTAATCAGTGACGCCTGGTTAGGAATGTGATGCAGACAATCCAAAAAACGCGCCAGGCAATGACCCGAGCCAGCACGCTTGTCAAATGGGATGGCTAGAATGGCAAACAGCGATTGTCTTCAGGACATTTTCGCTTCGACGTTTAACTCAGCATTTATAATATCGCGTATATTGACGAGTGCATTGCGCACCGCGGCGCCTCCTGCATAAAACAGTAATTGCAGGACAACCTCGATGATTTCTTCTCTGGTTGCCCCTGCATTTAGCGCTGCCTGAGCGTGTGCCCTCAATTGTGGAACCGTATGACCCAGAGTGACGCAGGAAGCAATGACAACCATCTCCCGCGTTTTAGCATCCAGCCCCGGGCGTGCAAGGATGCCTCCCATAGCCCATTCGATCGAGATATCAGTAAAATCAGGGCACAAATCGGCCATGTCCTTTCGTAGTTCTTCTCCTGCGCCATTTCCATACAGCTCATTAAACAATCTCATTCCTTGCTCACGGAGCTCTGTATTGGTCATCATTTTTAACCCTCGTGCACTAAGTGAAAACAGATTAAAACCCGCTGGTGAAATTTGATAAACAGCGTTATGTTTTTATCTTTAACAAGCCAGGCTTGATAATAGTGAATAAACTGGAAAGTATGGCGGTGTTTGTCCGCGTCGTGGACAGGGGCAGCTTTAGCGCTGTTGCTGAAGAGATGCGAATCAGCGGAACCATGGTTGGGCTGCATATCAAAGCGTTAGAGGAACATCTCGGCGTTCGCTTACTTAATCGCACAACGCGTCGGCAAAGTCTGACCGATTTTGGTCAGGGTTATTATCAGAGTTGCCGCCGGATATTAGCTGATATTGAAGATAGCGAGTCACAGGCATTTGCTCTTCACCAGAAGCCACGTGGAAAACTGAGAGTAGGTTGCCCAGTCTCCTTTGGTGTCCATGCGCTTTCGCCTGTTACTGCTCAGTTTCTTATTGAATGGACTGATATGGCAGTAGACCTGGTGCTGAGCGATAAATCGATGGATATGGCAGATGAAGGTTTAGATGTCATGATTAAGATTGGTGAGCTCCTGCATGTTAATACACTTGTTGCCCGTCCGATAGCGCCATATCGCTCAGTCATGTGTGCATCTCCGGCCTATATAAAACGGGCAGGGGAACCCATAACACCTGAAGAGTTATGCCATCATCGATGTCTTGGGTTTGCCCATCCCATTGCAGCGAATGAATGGACACTTCAGAGGGAAGGCAAACCTGTCAGAGCTCCGGTAAACATCACGATGACCTGTAACAATGGGGAAGCATTGCGAAGGGCAGCATTGAATGGATTGGGAATTATTATGCAACCCGAGATCCTGTTGGCTGAAGATTTGCAACATGGCCGACTGCTGCCTCTGATGTCTGAATTTCAACCATTAGCTAAGCCAGTGCATATATTGACCTTTGCAAACCGTCAACAGTTACCAAAAATCCGTTTATACGTTGATTTTTTATTGAAAAATTTCAGTGCATCACTCTACGCATTGAACCTTGAATAAATAATGAATTGTACGCGGCTACGGTTGACCGAATGCCCCGTCGGTGGCAGAGAGGCACCATCTGACGTTGATAATACGTAATAATTCGCCTTTGTTCCTGAACACTCCCGAACGTGCGTCCCTTTTTAATCTTGACTTTGCATAAGATTGCTCGGTATGTTTCTCATCGTAGTGTATTATGCCAGATGAAATAAAGCCGTCTATAGCGTGGGTTATATCGTTAAAATGATATATTCGCGCTAATGATTTTTATCCAGGGAAGCAATGAATAAGGAAGTGCGCGAGTGTCTGATTGGAATATTATTGTGCTGTCTCTATTTTCAGCGACGTACCTGCCTTTGTTCTGGTTCGTAGGCATGCGGATAGCCTCTGAGGACATTCTCAGAAAGAGTAAATTTTACGAAGCGGATCCAAATGTGTTAGTCCCTGGATGGGCGAAGACATGCACGACGGTATTCTGTGTTTTGCACTACTGCCTATTCCTCATACCTTTGACTATGATTGACTGGTTACATGGCTTGGCTGCATTTGGCGCAGGGATTCTGTTGCTTGTGTTTCTCCCTTTATTCAGGAAAAGCTATATGCCTGTTTTCAAAGCACACGCTGTGTGCGTTCACAGGAGGGACCCTTCAACAGGACGATTATTAATTCGTGTGTTGAAGGCTAAGTCTTTTGGTTGAAAATGGTCTGTTTAGCCTTTATTCATATTACGTAAGTCTTCTGGCAAACCAGGTCCTTCTGGTAACCAACCCAGATGAGTCTGGGTAGCTTTGCCTGAAGCACCAGGATCAACATGAGCCAGTGCCAAACGAACCACGATAATGTTTACCCATTGAGGCAGCGTCTTCTTCTGTCGCTCCACGAGGAAATAAGGCGGAGGAGACAGGCGCATCAGTTTCACGAGTAAGTCCATGGATGCTATTAGCTGCTGAGATAGCCGGTATGGTTTGCCTTTTATTCATACATCATTTAGTGCACTTCAACATCAAGGCGTTAAGGTTGCGTTAACAAACAGAAGCAATACTGATGTGGCCGATCCCCTTATAAAATGGCCAAATGATGAACGAACAACTTCGCAATGCGCTTCCGCATAAAGACACCCCTTTTTTCCGCATGCTGCACATTATTGTCGCCACCCTGATTCTGCTGCAGATCATTAGCTCTAATCTCACCGAAAGTGAGGCGCTTCGCGACGTAACTCTGACCGGAGTCGTGACATGGTTCCATGTTATCTCTGGATTCGCGCTGATGGTTCTTGGTGTAGTGATGCTGGTATGGATGCTTAAACAACGTGGGTTTCGTTACTATTTTGCCTGGTCGTCCCTTGATTTTCGCGGTGTAGTTGAAGACATTAAAATGCTAATGACATTTCGTCTTCCTGAAGCACATGCCGGTGGCATAGCGGCGATGATCCAGGGGCTTGGCGTACTTGCTTTGTTGGCGGTCGCACTCTGTGGAGGGCTCTGGTTTGTACTGGACACCGCGCCAGGGACGTCAACGGCGCTGGCAGAAGCGGTCCTGCATTTGCATAAATTTCTGACGGTGTTCATTGAAACCTATTTCTGGGCACATGGTGCGATGGGATTGCTGCATATCTTCCTCACCTTTCGCAGTCAAAAGAAACATCCCGTTGTTGGATAAGGTTCTGGTCTCTCGCTAATCCCGATGAGAGTGCGTATTAAAAGGAAAAAGGCATGCATCTTGAACGACACAGCATTGAAAGCGTCGGTTGGTTAAGGGCGGCGGTCCTGGGAGCGAATGACGGGATTGTCTCAACCGCCAGCCTGGTGCTCGGCGTGGCGTCTGCAAATACCAGCCCTTCGGGCGTGTTGCTGGCCGGTGTCGCCGGGCTGGTTGCGGGAGCCATGTCGATGGCAACAGGGGAATATGTTTCGGTATCATCCCAGGCGGATACGGAAACCGCCGCGCTTGCCGAGGAAAAAAGTGAGCTGGACGCAGATTATCAGGGAGAGGTACGGGAGCTGACGTCTCTTTATATCCAACGCGGAGTGGAGCCTGCGCTTGCCCGCCAGGTTGCAGAGCAACTGATGGCTAAAGATGCCCTCGAGGCCCATGCCCGCGAAGAGTTGGGATTAACGGATACTCATTCTGCGCGACCTTTGCAGGCGGCCATTTTTTCGGCCGTGAGTTTTTCAGCCGGGGCGGGGTTACCCTTGATCGTTGCAGTGCTATCGCCAGCAAAACTGACTGTTATCGCGATTTTCCTATCCACTCTCTGTTCACTGGCTGCTCTTGGCTATTTCTCTTCCGTGGTGAGTAACGCACCGCCTGTCAGAGCTATCAGCAGAATTACGTTCTGGAGCACGCTGGCCATGCTTTTTTCGATAGGGATTGGGCGTATAGCCGGGCAGGTACTGCTGTAAAATTGCTAAATTATCAAACACACCTTTAGAGAATGAGCTATTTAATCTAACGTCCATATCGGGGTAGTCTTTAAATATAGCGAAATAACTTGTTATATAAATCTCGCTACAACGATATCTTTCATTGGCAACGTGGACGAAAAAATGGTTTTGATGGCTACTATGTTTCTGTATTCTCTGGCTCTGTCGTTTTCGCCCGGGCCAGTCAATATGGTCATTATCTCTTCAGGTGTTATGCATGGCTTTAGAAAAACATTCGCCTTCGTATCCGGTGCGACTCTGGGTTTCACCCTGTTGCTTATCTTTGTTAGTTTTGGGTTATACACAGTCATTGCCTCGCACCCATCATTTTTTAAATACCTGAATGTTCTCGGCTCGATTTTTATACTGTATCAGGGCTATAAAATTGCCACATCACAACCTGATTGGTCATTAAAAAAGGGAAATGCACCCGGATTTGTTCAGGGAGTGTTAATGCAATGGTTCAACCCAAAAGCCTGGGCTGCCTGTACCTCTGGAACTACCTTGTTTTCTGAGCCATCAACCAGTCTGCCCCTAATACTGTTCATTATTATTTACTTTTTTATCTGTTATATCTCATTATCAATTTGGGCAATATTCGGTGATAAAATGTCAACGTTTCTTCAGGGAAGGGCACAAATGCGTATCTTTAATTTATTGATGGGCGGGGTTTTATGCGTTATCGCATGTTATATGCTTTACCCACAATGATTTTAACTGTTCAAAGCTTATGTTGTTCCATAGCGTTATAAATGTAATTAATTAGTTTATAGGCGGCGCTGCTGGTTGATATATTGGCGGGCCAAATGGCATAAACTTTTAGCGGCTCTAATGACCAGTCAGGAAGTACTTCATGCATCTCCCCGAGTTTAACATCATTTTCGCAGAGGAAACGGGGAGGTACGGCAAGCCCTATGTTCTGTTTGGCAAGGACATAGGCAGCTTCAATGTTATCAACGCATACCATAGGAGCATACTTAATGACCGCCAGTTCGCCGTTTTTATGCCTGAACTCTCGGATGTTCTCTCTCATTGTTAACCCAATCCACGGCAGGGATCCCAGCTCAACGGGATGCTTAATGGGTTGGTGCTGCATGAGCAAGTCCTTAGACGCCACCAGTTGTCGTGGTAGAACAAATAGGTGTCTTGCTTTGAGTGAACTGTCCGGGAGTTCGCCAATACGGAAGGCGACATCAATGCTATCGGCGATGATGTCCTCGCGTAGATCACTATAAGAAATACTCAGGGAAATATCCGGGTTTTCTTTGATAAAATTCGCCAGATGGCGGGTGAATGGACCGTTTAAAAAAACAGCAGGGAGGGAAATGCGCAGCTTGCCGACGGTAGAGATAGAGCGTTGTTTAAATTCAATGACGCCCTTTTCATACAGCTCCAGCATCGATCTGGCGGTCTCCAGCAAACTGATGCCATCCTGGGTTAGAGAAATTTTTCGCGTATTTCTGTACAGCAAGGCGCTATTGAGGTTTTTCTCAAGTCTGGATAAATGTGTGCTTGCTGTTGCGGTCGTCAGGCCTAACGCTGCAGCGCCACCTGAGATAGAACCTCGTTCTACAATTTTGGCAAATACTATCAGGTAGCGGATGTCATCGATCATTTACAGTCCTGTGTTCACTCAGTAATGCTGGGCGTGGAGCCAGCAAAAGCGTTAATCCATCATAGAATTAACATATCCTATTTTCATCATCGGCAGCATAATTTTTCAAATGCTTCTCAACGCTGGCTAATCGGTTCCCCGGTATGGAGATTTGTGCTTCAATGGGCAGGCAGAAATCCTCGAAGCATCATCGGTAATATTCCCCGTCAGGAGGTAAGTTTGCACATTGATACCCATCGTTTGCATCTTCGCCCGGTCATGGCTTCCGATGTCGACGATCTGTACCGAATTTATGGCGATCCCGCGACCAATACCTTCAACCCCGCAGGACCGTACCCGAATATAGACTATGCGGAAGTCGTCCTGCGGCGCTGGCTCGCGCACTGGCAAACGCACGGATTCGGAAATTGGGCAATATCAATGCGCAATACCCCTGAACACATCATTGGCTTTGGTGGCGTCAGTCTACGCAGTTATAACGATGTCACCATTAACAATCTTGGATATCGGTTTTCTACTGAGGCATGGGGAAAAGGCCTGGCCACCGAGTTTGCGATTGGCGCGATGAGATATGGCTTCGAGGTGCTTAAACTTGCGGAGATGTCAGCGGTTGTCCGGGCTAACCATCTGGCTTCGCAGAAAGTTCTCGAGAAAGCCGGGATGAGGTACATTAACGATATTGCTGATGTAAAAGATGCACCGCCGAGCCTGCTTTATTCATTGACGTTAAACGAGTGGTTAAGCCAGATCAGTGGCTGTACATAACGTTTAGGTTAACCCTGGCGACGGGTAATGACGCGGTCGCCTTGGGCGATCTTTCCGGCAAAACCTGCTGGCATGCCCACGAAGATACTCTTAGACATCCGCCCCCAATTTTATGCTGGTATTATGGGAGTAACCGCTGCGCGTCACGCCCGGTTTACCCCGTGCAGCGATGTGCTTTTTATTAGCTAAATGCGCGCGTAATAATAAAAATAATTTCTTCAGCTTTATTCATTTTCAGAATTATCGCACAAGGTCTTACCTTAATCTGAAATGGCTGAGGGATAGTTGTTTTTGAAAACTTATACCCCGTATTATTTGATAATCATCTTTATCTCTGAAAAGGTCGTGTATGAGTAATTTTCTGCTATTAGCCCTGGCGGTGGTGTTATTGTTAACATCATTATTTTGTGGTCTGTCATATGTTAAAGACAGAAGGAAGCTTAAGATGCGTTTTAACAAAACCCGGCGTTAATGGGTTGCTATTGAGGATAGCGCAAGAGCGATGGCCGAGAATCGCGCCAGCTCTTGCTTAGTATCAATCTGGAATTTTTTCATGATGTTTATTTTGTGTGAAAAAACCGTCTTATGGCTGATGCCCAGCTCTTGCGCTATCTGTTGATTGTTCATTCCCGTTTTTATCGCATCGATAATATAAAGCTGCGATTTGGTCAATGTTAGTCGCGGGCATTTAAGGCAGCGTCTGCTGTCTTTTTCCGCCACCCCAGAGACGGATTTACTTAATGCCGTCAGACGGTTTGCAATTTGCTTTTTAATGCTGCTGAGATCGGCGTTGATACTGATAAAACAGGCATCACGCAGACAAAGCGGCAAACGGTCAACCCGGGCACAGCTGTCGCTGGGGACAAAAACAAAGACAGGCGTCTGTTGCGGTATCTTCTTGAAGTACGGGTGACACAGGTAATGTTCACCGGTTTCCATTTCCGTAAAAAGCACATCAGTCTGGCTAATGATGTCAGATGAATATTCGTGAAGGGAAAAGGGCGTACAGATATTTTCTTCGATTGCGATCTCGATCAGTAGCTCGCAAATTCCCCGTTTCAGATAAATATTTTCAGTGTTAATTAAAAAATCAGGCATAGTGATGATGAACGCGAAATGGATTAAGGTTGATAAAATTCTTTGAAGCAAATTTGTTTTGCGAATATGGGCTTAGGATATTTCTAATAACAAACAAAAGCAATAAGTCCAAAATTGGACTTATTGCTGTGCGGATGATATAAGATTTTTAAAATCAGTGGGTTACGTATATGAGTCGCATAGAAGTTGTCGGCAATTTGGCACAAACTGCTTAAATTGCTTATATTGCATGCGTTAATTCTGGTCTCAAATATATTAATCAAAGTAATTTATTCACTGTGTGAATTGCTATTTCAAAAATACGTTGTGCAGGCGCGGATCCTCGATGAGATCGCGCCTGAGCGAAGCCAGGAGTTGTCTTTGACAAAAAGGGAGCGAGGTATTGTCCCGCCGCTGCGGAGGGTGAACAGCAACGGCGTACAAAAGAATCAGTTATCGGGGTTGTTGGAAATGCCTTTCCAGACCATCCCCAGGCCGATCAACATCGACGCGAAGAGGGCGAACAGGGTGGTAGAGATAAAAATACCGGTCATGGTGGTGCCTCAGAAAGTGCGTATGCAGGTTATTAGGCACGGGACGGCGAGAAAGGTTCCTTGCAGGGCTGACTATTTTTCCGTCAGGGTTTGCCGGCTGATGCCAGCAAGGTAATGGCTTGTCAGCGCGCCTCGGGCGGCGGAGCGAGCCGCTGGTGAGGAACGCGCTTATCACTGCAGTCGTAAAGGGCAAAACGGACGGTGGGGGTGGTGGCGCGGTCCGGGCGTTGACATCCCTTTGAACAAGTTATATATACATGTCGCTTCTGTTTATTGAATGTTAAACAGCATCAGTTATGGGACTCAGAAGCGCCACTGCCCCCGCCGTCGGGCGGGGGTCACTCTGCCACCCGGCCTGGTTATTTTTTCCTGTGGCGAGTGATAAAAAATTTTATTTTCGCTCTTGAAAAATGCACTGCAGATATTATTTTATATAGCGGACAAGCAATGCTTGCCTTTATGTTGAGCTTTTGAATGGATATTCAGGAGGTTAATTATGGCACTCAAAACCTTGTCAGCACTCCCTGTTTTCGCTGATTCTCTTTTTGCCGATCGTTTCAACCGCATTGACCGTCTTTTCAGCCAGTTAACTGGCGATACGCCGGTGGGCGCCTTGCCGGCCTATGATTTGCAGAAAATAGATGACAGTAATTTCCTGCTCAGCGTCAGCGTGCCCGGCTGGAAAGATGAGGAACTGGAAATAGAGACCGTCGGCGGTAATCTGCATATTACCGGCAAACGTGGAGAAACTGATTCCGGGACCGACGGTAGCCAGCGCTGGATATATAAAGGCATCCGCCGCGCTGATTTCCAGCTGAGTTTCTCGCTTCCTGAACATGCCCAGATTAATCAGGCACAGCTGGATAGTGGGATCTTAAAGGTGACTATCCATCAGGAGATCCCGGAAAGCGAAAAACCGCGCAAAATTGCCATTGAGAGTCACGGCCGGGTGATTGAACACAAGGTCTGATTCGGCGACAGTTCAGACGAGTATTCGCTAAGGCCCGCGCAGCGGGCCTTTATTTTTCCACCCGAACTGACGCGATCGGTCTACTGCCGACGAGAGAAATCGATATGCTATTCTTTTAACTGGCGCGATGCTGCTGTTATTCCTTTGATATTTTGTGAGGGGTCTGAATGACAGACGAGATGAGTTACGATGCAAAACCGACCTCAGCGCTAACGGCGGAAGTGGCTCAGATGCTGGTTGCTCGGGGCTGGCGGCTAACCACGGCAGAGTCCTGCACCGGGGGCAATCTGGCGGCGGCGCTCTGTGCTCAGGCGGATACCGCGGCGTTTTATGATACCGGCATCGTCACTTTCAGCGATGAAGCCAAACGAAACGTGCTGCAGGTTCGTGCGGAAACCCTGGCGGTACACAGCGCCGTCAGCGAAGCGTGCGTCCAGGAGATGTCGGCCGGTATTCTGGCAATGGCTGACGCCGATATCGCCATCGCCATCAGCGGCTACGCGGGACCGGAGGGCGGGGAAGATGGTACCCCCGCCGGCACGGTATGGTTTGCCTGGAATTTTCGCGGCCAGACTGAAACCAAACGGATGTGCTTTGCCGGCGACTGTGAGACCGTGGTGGCGAAAGCGGTACGATATGCCCTGGCGGCACTGAGCGAAAAGCTTGCCCACTGGCAATGACGATGCCCGGGTGCGCGTCCTTACAGGTCCGTTGCCTGGCGCGCTACCGGCCAGCAGATCTCCCCGATGCCGTTAAGGCAGGGTCGGGAAAAGAGAAATCCCTGAAACAGGCGAATGCCTACCGACTGCAGCCAGCACCACTCCTCAATGGTTTCGACGCCCTCGGCGACCACGGTGATGCCGAGATCTTCACAGCAGCGCACGACCGAGGCGACAATCGCCTGTTTGGTGCCGCTAATATGAATATCGCGCACCAGCTCCGCATCCACTTTGATTTTATCAGGCTGAAAGCGGGTCAGGAGCGACAGACCGGAGTAACCGGCGCCAAAATCGTCGATGGCCAGTTTCATGCCGGCCACGCGCAGCGCTTTGAGTACTTTGCGGAACTGGTCGAAACAGGAGATAACCTCCGTCTCAGTCACCTCGATCAAGACCTGTTCTGGCCTGAGACCTGCCGCCAGCAGGTTGTCCATCAGCCAGCCTACGGCGTCAGGATGGTTATACAGCGAGCCTGGCAGCAGGTTGACCGCCAGTTGCTGTTTGCCGAGCGGAAGGCGGGCGGCGAGAGAGAAGGCAAACGCTTTGCTCTCAAGGTCGAAACGGTAGCGATCTTCCGCCGCAATGGCGGCAAACATTTCCACGGGTGAGCCGCCGGTTGGGCTGCGGATCAGGGCTTCAAAGGAAGAGACCCGCCTTTTGGCCGGCTCGACGATGGCCTGCAGGGCGAACTGGCAGGGCTGATCCGTCAGGTTGCGCGGCGAGGCATTGCCCACTGCGGGAGTCATCGACCAGCGAGAAGGCTGCAGAGACTCGGGCAGGCAATAGCGCCCGCCGTCGGCGATAAAGGCGCTAATCAGTCTGAACATGCGGTCATTGACCGGCTCAGTTTCACCAAAGGTGCTGAAGCGCAGGATCTCTTCTACCGCAGCATTATTCTCATGATAGCGGAGATCCAGCATCCGCATTCCGACGTCCCGAAAACGGCGATAGGCCGAGTAGTCGCGCATCAGCTCCACCACATCGCGATGTCGTGGGTCGAATTGTATTTTGCTGAATAACGACTCGAGGATCTCCTCATTTCCTTCCAGTACCTGGAAAAACTGCTGACCATTAAACAGCAGAATCCCGGTTATCCCGAGGGGCATATTTTTTCCGCTGGCGCGATGAATAAGGGCGTCAAGATCGGTCAGTGGCCGGGTTGGATCAACCTGGCTGCGGTAAATCAGGGTGGTTAGCATAGTCATTCCGTTCGCTGTGGCAGAGCGCGATGGCCTGTACAGAGCGTAAAAAGGGAGGTTTGGCTTAGTCCACAAGGAGGAAGCCCGCTTTTCTGACATTCAACCAACCGTGATGTCCGCTACGCGGAACGGGATATTCACATGGTGATTCCTTTCACTCTACAGGGAATCGGATGTTTAGCTATCTTTTTCTCAATATCGTTGCTAAAAGACAATAACAGGCCATACATTTCTTCTAAAACTCGGGGGCGGAGACTGAACTTAGCGATTAAATAATGGCTGTCAGGAATTATCCTACCACGCTATGACGTGTTCTGGAAAAAAAGAAATGAGCTTGCATGGATAATATGAGGTCAATATTATCTATGCCAATCAAATTCTTTTTATTTTTCGAGGTTGTCATGGGTGATTTGCTTATTGTTTTATGTTTGATTTTTTGCCCCATTATTTCTTTGTGGAGCGGTATTTCCTATATTAAAGAGAGGCGTAAAAGACGTTATGTCTTCCGTTCCAGAAGATAATGAGTTAGCATAATAATATTTTACGAGGTTAACGTCTGGCGAGTATCTGGACAAGATTGTTGAATTGCTGACGACTCTTTAAATGGAACTTATTCATAATGTTCTTTTTATGCGAATGGATCGTTTTGTGACTAATTTTTAGTACAGTGGCAACTTCATGCGGACTCAGGCCAATGCTGAACGCGTAGATGACTTTGGTTTGCGCGTCGCTCAATGACTTACAGGGACAATTTATGCAGCGACGCAGACGATTAAAGGGAGAGCCATGCTGTTCCGTTAAGGGGCGTTGAATTGCATGACCTATCACCTCCTTAAGAAGATGAACGGCGGTGTGCGGGTGTATAAATACCGCATGCTTAAAACAGTTGGGTAAGTGATCGATGACGGTAACCTCTTCATCATTCAGGAAAATAAAAAGTTGATAATTCTCTGTAGCGTGCTGTAAAAGTTCATGGCATAAGTACCATTCTCCCGCCACCATTTCCGTGAATATGACATCGGCTTGTGCAATCGACGCCGGCTTCCATTGCTGAGAAAACTGATAATGCGATCGCTCGCACGCCTGCATCGTTTCATTGACCAGTTCGGCAATCGCGACCCGCAGATAGTGATTTTTTATATTGAACAAAAAAATCGTCATATAACTTCCCTGTTGGGTATTAAAATGATATCAGGATAAATTAAAACATATAATGGCAATGCGCCGAATATTTTTAGACGAGATAATCTAAGGGATGTTTAATATTCGCTGGAGAAAGTGGGATAACGGCAGATGAGCATACGAAAGTTCCTAATAAACAAAACGTTAAGCATATGTCTGTTAGGGTTTTTCACTGATAATTATTTTTTATTTTTGCCGTGCATAAAAAGCTTAGTGCTGTCCGCCACCTGTTGTTAAAATTAGAGGAGGAGAAGACTACAGGAAGTATGCGGTATCTATGAAGCAGATGCTCTATTTAAAAATGCTGGCGTGGCTGGAAGATAATATCTACTGTAACCCGTCTATCGATGACCTGGCGCAGTATATGGGGTATTCGCGGCGGTTTGTCTATGAGGTGTTTTATCAGTATGGTCAGTTACCCATCGGGCAGTATATCCGGCTGCGGCGGTTGACCATCGCGGCGGTGAGTCTGCGATTAACACGGCAACCGATCGCCGCCATTGCCTGGCAGTTAAGCTATGACTCGCCGCAGACTTTTTCCCGGGAGTTTAAGAAGCGCTTCTCGCTCTCGCCGCGGGAATACCGTTGCGCCGTGCACTGGGACACGGCTTTGCTGTTAAAGAAATTCGACCCGGAGGGTGAGAGCCTGCCTCAGGCCCGTTTCTGTTCACTGCCCGAGAGGGTCTATCGTGGCTCTCCAATGAAGTATGAGCTGCGCCTGTCGGATATGGTATTGCAAAGCACGTCGAAGACGGCTGTCAGACAAAAGGTTGACCGTTTTTTTACCGCCGGCGGTGGCCGTCTCTCTGTGTTATCCGATTATTATGCGGCGAGAAACAATGAGCTTAACGTCGAGGTTAACGCTTTTGTCGGTTGTCATCGGGAGCGAGGGGCGCTGCCCGCGCTGACGACGAACAGCACGTTGACGACAAGGCCTGGGCTGTATGTTGGCGTTGAATTCTATGGCAGTTGGGCGCGTTACGCCCGTTTATCCAGCGATCTGTATATGGAGTTGCTGCCAGCGCTGGGAGCAAGCCGCCGGGAGGGAGTCGACATTGAATGCTTTCTCGAGCGTCATACGGAAGGTGGGCCAGCGGCGGAAAGGCGCTATCGCGTACGCTATTTTATTCCGGTGACGCTGTCTGGTGAGGTGACAGCGCGGCCAGCGCCCGGCTAACTGACAGATGACAAATAAAGGTGGCCCGGTGGCCACCTTTCACGAATATCACAACACAAACCACAGCAGCCAGGTGATCAGAAAGCCCGTCACCCCCATGATGGTCGTCAATACGGTCCAGGTTTTTAACCCGTCCGGCACTGAGAGCCCGAGATAGCGCGTGACGACCCAGAACCCGGCATCGTTGACGTGCGATAACCCGAGCGAGCCGAAGCAAGTCGCCAGCGTTACCAGCACCAGCTGAATCGGATCCAGCCCGATGACCGCCTGAGACAGCAGACCGGAGGTGGTGAGGATCGCCACGGTGGCCGATCCCTGCGAGGCCCGGAGTACCAGCGAGAGCAGGAAGGCGGCGGGCATCAGCGGCAGATGAATTGTCTCCAGCGCCTCGGCTAAGGCATTGCCGATGCCGGAGGCGACCAGTACGCCGCCAAAGGCGCCGCCGGCGCCGGCGACGAGGATCACGTCCGCCGACGAGGGGATCGCGCTGCCGGTGACTTCGCCCAGCTTTTTCAGGCTCATCCGCCGACGGATGCCCAGCGTCCAGCTGGCCAGGCCCAGGGAGATCAACAGGGCGACCGGTGGAGTACCAATGACGGTCATCAGCTGGCGAACCGCGTTTTCCGGCAGCAGCAGTGCCTGACACAGCGTCCCGGAAACAATCAGCATAATGGGCACCACGATCAGTCCACCGATAACCAGCGCATTCGGCGGCGGCAGACGGGTCTGCTGCGCGTTAACCGAGAGGTCCGGCACTTCAGCTGTTTGCTGCTGTTCCAGCACGTTAATCGACAGATGATAATGGCGCCGATTGATAAACCGGGCGACAAAATAACCCACGATACCAACGACTATCGATACTCCAATCCCCGCCAGCATCAGCCAGCCCACATCGCTATGCAGAATGCCTGCCGCGGCCGCTGCGCCAGGATGGGTGGGCAGCGCGACGTGCACGGTTAACATCACTCCTGCCATCGGCAGGCCAAACTTCAGCGGCGACACGTGGGCGACTTTGCTGAAGCCGTAAATTAACGGAATGATGATGATAAAGCCGACTTCAAAAAAGACCGGCGTGCCGAGAATAAAAGCCACGATGGTTAAGGCGGCAATGGTCCGTTTTGCGCCCAGTACGCCGGTCAACGTTTTCGCCAGCGATTCGGCGCCGCCGGACATTTCAATCAGCACCCCCAGCATTGAGCCCAGAATAATAATGCTGGCGATGTGACCAAGCAGGCCGCCCATGCCTTTTTCAATGGTGGTAATAATTTTATCTGCCGGAATACCGGTGGCGAATGCCACCAGCAGGCTGACGATCAGGAGCGCCACAAAAGGATGCGCTTTCGCTTTGATCACCAACAGGAGCAACAGCACTACGCTGGCTAACGCAATAAGTAACAGCGCCGATGTCGACATAGGTTTGCCTCGGGTATTAACAGGTGTACAGAGAGTTATTTTTTTAGAAAACGGCGTTTATTTTTTCCGGTAGGGCGAGAACCACCCCAGCCCGGAAAGCGTGTCTGCTCGGGGGATATATTCGCAGCCGATCCAGCCGTCATAACCGGTTTTATCCAGTAGCGCATAGAGCCACGGATAGTTTATTTCGCCCTCATCCGGTTCATGACGGTCGGGCAGGGAGGCAATCTGAATATGGCGATACTGGCCGGCATATTCGGTAATGAGATGGCTTAAATTGCCGTCCACCTTCTGCGCGTGAAACAGATCTAACTGCACCGCGACGTTCGGCCTGTCGACCCGTTTCACCATCTCCAGCGTTTGATATTGGCTGTGGTAGAGATAGCCCGGTTTGGTCTGGGGATTCAGCGCTTCGATGAGTATCCGCTTGTCGTGGCGGGCAAAGCACTCCGCCGCGTAGCGCAGATTATCGATAAGCACGGCCTCGCAGGCTGCGCGATCCATCCCCGGCTGTACCACGCCGGCCATGATATGCACCTGCGGGCAATCCAGCTGGCAGGCATACTCCAGCGCCAGCTGGATCTGCTGGCGGGCCTCGGCGCTTCTGCCTGGCACCGCGGCGAGCCCCCATTCTCCGGCGTTGACGTCGCCGGGTGGGGTATTGAACAGCACCAGCTGCAGCTGGTTCTCCTGCAGGCGCTGTTTAATTTCTCCGGCCTCATACTCATAGGGAAACAGAAACTCCACGGCTTCAAAACCCGCGCGGGCAGCGGCGGCGAACCGGTCCAGGAACGGCAGTTCGGTAAACAGCATGGTTAAATTAGCAGCAAATTTTGGCATGGTTTTATCTCAGTTCATCCACTTCGTCAGTGGTCAGGTAGCGGATCTCACGGTTGCCGAGGGTAAATATCAGCCGCGCGGTCTCTTCCAGCTCTTCGGTATTGTTGGTGGCTTCGCGCAGCGATGAGCCGGTGACCACCGGACCGTGGTTGGCCAGTAAAAAGGCGTTATAGCGCGGCGCCAGTCCGGCCAGTGCCTGGGCAATACGGTCATCGCCCGGCCGGTAGTAGGGAACCACCGGGACGTCGCCGACACGCATCACCACATAGGGGGTAAAGGGACGAATACAGTTGTGCGGATCGAGCCCCTGCAGGCAGGAGAGCGCGGTCAGATAGTGGCTGTGCAAGTGGACGATCGCCTTACAGGCCGGGTTGTGCAAATAGACCGCCCGGTGAAAAGTGACCTCTTTCGACGGTTTGTCGCCGGAGATCCATTCACCTTGCAGCGTCACCACCGACAACCGCTGCGCCTGCAGTTCGCCGAGGCAGGAGCCGGTCGGCGTCGCCAGCAGGTTGCCGTCCGGCAGCAGCAGCGACAGATTGCCGGCGGAGCCGGTGGCATAGCCGCGGCTAAACAACGAGGCGCCAATCTGCACCATTTCATCTCGCAGCTGTTGCTCAGTCATGACGAAACTCCTGCTGGGCACGGGCAAAGAAGTGGATATCACCGAAGTTACCTGACTTCAGCGCCAGGGAGAGCGGCTGGCGGGTGTCACGCACCCAGGGCACGCCGGGGGAGATGGTCGGCCCAATATGGAACGCCTCGACCCCCAGCGTCTGCGCCACAATGCTCGATGTTTCCCCTCCGGCCACAATAAACCGGGTAAATCCTTTCGCCTTCAGGGCGGCGGCAAGGGCGGCAAACAGCTGTTCCACCCGTTCGCTGCTGGCCTTGTCGCCATACTGCGCCTGGATCCGCTGCAGCGTTTGCGGCTCGGTGGTGGCATAGATCATCGGCGCCAGCGGGGCATCGCGCTGCGCGTCCACCCAGTCTGTCAGCGTCGTGACATAGCTCTCCAGATCGGTAAAGCAGGCGCTTAAGTCGACGGCGCGGGCGGGGGCCTGTTCACGATAGGCCGCCACCTGGCTGTTGGTCATCACCGAGCAGGAGCCCGAGAGCACCACCGCCGGGCCGGCCAGCGGCATGCCCGCCTGAGCGCTTTCACCCCGGGCGCCATGGCGCTGTGCCCAGTCGCGGGCGAGGCCGATGGCGAGACCGGAACCGCCGGAGACCAGCTTCATCTCTCGCAGCGCCACGCCCTGGGTGAGCAAATCCTGTTCACTGAGGGCGTCGAGCACCACATAGCGCACCGCCGGATCGCTGATTGTCGCCAGCGCGGTGGCGACCGCCTCCGGCCCCCGGGCGACAATCGGCCAGGCAATCAGCGCGGCTTTTCCGCGCCCCTGGCGCTCAATTAAGCGGCCCAGGTGCGCATCCTCCATCGGCGTCACCGGATGGTGGCGCATCCCGGACTCATTCAGCAGTTGCTCGCCGACAAACAGATACCCCTGATAGACCGTGCGGCCGTTCACCGGCAGCGCCGGGGAAATCACCGTCCGCGTCTCACCCAGCTCGGCCAGCAGGGCGTCCAGCACCGGGCCAATGTTGCCCTGCGCGGTGCTGTCGAACGTGGAACAGTACTTGAAGTAGAATTGCTGACAGCCCTGGGCCTGCAGCCAGCGCAGGGCGGCCAGCGACTGGCTGACGGCCATTTCCACCGCGCAGGAGCGGGTTTTCAGGCTGATGACCACCGCCTCGCTGGTCAGCGGAAGATCGCGGGTCGGTACGCCATTCAGTTGCACCGTCGGCATGCCGTTGCGCACGAGAAAGCTGGCGATATCCGTGGCGCCGGTGAAGTCATCGGCAATGACACCAAGCTGCATGTTATCTCTCCTCACTGTTTGTGGCCCGGCAGGGTGATGCCGTTGAAAATCTTGATCACCGCGCTGTCATCTTCCCGGCCGAATCCGGCATTGCTGGCGGAGGTGAACATATTTAGCGCGGTGGTGGCGAGCGGCAGCGGGAAGGTCAGCGCCCGGGCGGTGTCATTCACCAGACCGAGATCTTTGACAAAAATATCGACGGCGGATTTTGGCGAGTAATCGCCATCCAGGACGTGCTGCATGCGATTCTCAAACATCCAGGAATTACCCGCCGCGTGCGTCACCACGTCATACATCGTCTCCAGCGGGATCCCGGCGCGGGCGGCAAGCGCCATCGCTTCGGCGGCAACAGCGATATGCACCCCAGCCAGCAGCTGATGAATAATCTTTACCGTCGAGCCAAGGCCGATGTCGCTGCCGATGCGGTAGACTTTGCCGGCCACGGCGTCCAGTACCGGCGCGAGGCGGGCAAAGGCGGCATCGCTTCCGGAGGCCATCACCGTCATGTCGCCAGCGGCCGCTTTCACTGCGCCGCCCGATACCGGCGCGTCAAGCATCAATAGCTGGTATTCCGCCAGCGCCACGGCTATCGCCTGGGCATCGGCGGAGGCGATGGTGGACGACACCATCACGACGGTGCCGGGCTTCAGATGGGCGGCGAGGCCGGTTTCGCCGAACAGGATCCCCCGCACCTGGGCGGCATTGACCACCAGCAAGACGACCGCATCCAGGTCAGCGGCGAAAGGCACCGCGCTGGGGCCCGCGCCTTTGGCGCCCGCCGCCAGCAGTGCGCGACAGTTGTCGGGGTTGATGTCAACGCCCCAGGTGTTCAGGCCCGCCTGCAGGCAGGCGCGGGCGGCGCCCATGCCCATTGAACCCAGTCCAATCACGCAGACGTTAGTGTGTGCAGCCATGATGGTCTCCTTGTGAATATTCGTTAATTAATGTGATTTAATGATAGAATAAAGCGTTATCATGTGAATTTATGTGAGAGCTATCACGAATAACCTACATGAATATAAAAAATTCACAGGCGGAAAGAGGCTGCACAACGGCGATTCTTGCCCTAAAATAGCGTAAAAACAGCGGCAAAGCGCGATAACAACACAGGGTGTCGCCAGGTCCGCAGCCCGAGTGGTGACGCCTGGTGTGAAAAAATGGTAAGGGGAGAGCGGTGATTCCAATAGAACGACATCAGCGTATTTTAGCCCTGGTGGAGCAGCGTGGGGCGGTAAGCATCAATGAGCTGACGGAGATCCTCGGCGTGTCCCATATGACCATCCGTCGGGACGTCAGTAAACTGGAAGAACAGGGGCTGCTGGTCAGCGTCTCAGGCGGCGTGCGCGCCGTCAGCCGGCTGGCCACGGAACCCAGTCATCTGGTGAAAAGCACGCTGCAGAGCGAGGAGAAACAGGCGATTGGCGCGCTGGCGGCGAGTCACATCGCCAAAAACAGCTGTATCTATCTCGATGCCGGGACCACTACCCTGGCGCTGGCGCGGGCGATCCTCGACCGGGATGATCTGCAGGTGGTGACCAATGATTTTGAGATAACCCAACTGCTGATCGATGCCAGCCAGTGCGGCGTGATCCACACCGGCGGCACGCTGTGCCGGGAGAATCGCTCCTGCGTGGGCGAATCGGCGGCGCGAACGTTACGCCACCTGGCTATCGATACGGCCTTTATCTCCGCCAGCGGCTGGGACAGCCGCGGTATTTTCACCCCTGATGAGAACAAGGTTACCGTCAAGGAGACCGTCAGCCAGGTCAGCGCGAGAAGCATCCTGCTGTGCGACAGTTCGAAATACAATCAGGTGGCCACCTTTATGGCGTTACCCTTGACCCGGTTCACCACTATTATTACCGATCGGCATCTGTCCGATGCCGCCGCCAGTCATATCGCCCGGCACGCCTGCGAGGTGCTGCGGGCCGGCTAACGCACGGTACCGCCGGGTTAGCGTTGCCAGTGCTCGATCAGCGCTGCGCCGATCCCGGCGATATGTTGATTACGCTCGGCCATACTCGCCGGGGTATCCCGCAGATAGAGCACCACAATGCGCTCCGGTTTGCCGTCCGGGCCGAGCAGGGCGACAATGCCGCGCGCACCCCGTTCGCCAGCCCCAGTTTTGTCGGCGATAAACCAGCCCGGCGGCAGCACGGCGCGGATCAGCGGGCCGGCAACCCGATCGTCCACCATCCACTGCAGGAGTTGCTGTTGCGAACGGGCGCTCAGATGCTGCGCGGTCAGTAGTTTGCGCAGCGTGGCGGCCATGCTGGCCGGGGTGGTGGTGTCGCGCGCGTCGCCGGGAAGCGCCTCATTCAGTGCCGTTTCCCAGCGGTCAAGACGGGTGACGTTGTCACCGATCTGGCGCAGAAAGGCAGTTAATCCCGCGGGGCCGCCGACGGTGGCCAGCAGCAGATTGCCAGCGCTGTTATCGCTCAGGGTGATGGCGGCGGCGCAGAGTTCGCCGATCGCCATCCCGTCGACAAGGTGTTTTTCGCTGACCGGGGAGTAGTCCACCAGATCCTGCTGGCGGTAGTGGATCCGCCGATCCAGTTGTTCGAGCCCGGCATCCACCCGCGCCAGCACCGCGCCGCACAGCAGCACTTTAAAGGTGCTCACCATGGGAAAGCGTTCATCGGCGCGCCAGGCGGCCAGCGTGCGGCCGCTGGCCAGATCCATTTCCACCATCCCCACGCGGCCCGACAGCTGGCTTTCGCTTTGTTTAATCTGCTCAAGCGGCTGTGGACCGGCGTCTACCGCCAGTGGCAGGGTGGCTAACAGGGAGATAACACACAGGCGAACATAACGCATAACCGCAATACTTCCTTGAGTGAGGGCCGATAAGGGCGAGCAAAGGGGCGACAAATAAGAATAACCCGGCGTTTTGCTGATTCACAATTCCTCTTTTTTCCTTCATCATTTGTCATCTTTTATTTCGAATAATCAATATTTAGCCCAGCCTCAGCACGCTATTTTTTGACTCAAGGCCGCGATGAACTATAAGAAAGTACGTAATGCCGCACTCAGGCTGGCGCCGTTTGTTGACGACAATGCCCGCCGGACTCCGCGGTTCGCCAATGATATACGCCATCCCGGGAGGAACTGGTGCACCCGATAATTAAGGTCATGCTGGTGGGAGGTAAGGCCGACGGGCTGTTGGTCAGCGTCGCCGATGACGCGACCGAGGTCTCGGTGACGCCTGCTCAGTACGGTGCCCCATCCGGGCAACCGCTGAGCTATCGTATTGTCAGTCAAACCATTGACGATGAACGCTATTATTTTGGCGTCTTCAGTGAAGCCCATCAGGATAGCGACAAGCTGACGCGGGTCGCCCTGACCCGTGGAATGAAAAAAATGTTCTGTTAAACCCTGCCCGAATGAGGGCGTGAGAGGGTATCCCTGGCGCCGCTCTGCTACTGTGGCAGCCTTCTATTTCCAGGGCAGGACCTATGATGATTCAGTACATCCGTATTCAAAACTTTCGCTCGGTCAGGGATATCGCGCTGGAGCTCGGGCCGCTGAACATTGTCTTCGGCCCCAACGGCTGCGGCAAATCCAATATTTATAACGCCATCCACCTGCTGACCGCCGCCGCTGACGGCAAGCTGTCGGGGTTTATCAGCGAAGAGGGCGGTCTGGAGAATATGATGTGGTCCGGGGAGCGTTCGCCCGTTGATCGTCATCCCCGCCGTCTGCAAATCGCCTGCCGGACCGACAGCTTCGATTATGAGCTGCAGATAGGTTTCCCGGAAAAATTGCCCTATCCGACGCAGTTCATGCTCGATCCCATCGTTAAAGAAGAGAATATCTGGCTGGCTGGCTACTCCCGCCGGCCTTCCTCCCGCATACTGCAGCGTAAGAATCAGGCGGCGTTTCTCGTCGATGTGACGGGGGAGAAAAGTACGTTCACTGAGAGCATCTATGAAAACGAGTCGGTGTTCGGTCAGCTCGGCGAACCGCATCGTTTTCCCGAGGTGTCGCGAGTGCGGGAGACCCTGCGCCGCTGGCGGTTTTACCATGAGTTCGCCATCGGCCGCCATTCGCCGCTGCGTCAGCCGGCCGTGGGATACCGTTCGCCAGTGCTCGACAGCGATGGCCATAATCTGGCGGCCGCCTTTCAGACCATTGTCGAAATTGGCGCGGAAGAGATTTTGCACGAGATCCTCGCCGACGCCTTTCCTGGCTGCCAGTTTTACTGTGAAAACGAGCAGTCACGTTTCGCCCTGAAAATGCGTCGCGAGGGGATCCGCCGCCCGCTGCTGGCGGCGGAGATGTCTGACGGTACGCTGCGCTTTCTGTGCCTCGCCGTTGCGCTGCTCAGCCCGCGCCCGCCGGCCTTTCTGGCGATCAATGAACCGGAGAACAGCCTGCATCGCGACATGTTGCCCGCGCTGGCCCGGCTGATTATCGAGGCCTCGCGCTACAGCCAGATCTGGCTGACCAGCCACTCGGCAGAGCTGGCGGAGCTGATTGCCGCCGGGGCGCCTTGTCAGCGCTATGCCCTGGAGAATCGCGGCGGGGAGACGCGGATTGTCGAGTGAATCCCGTCGTCCCTGACGGGGGCGCCGGAGTCAGGCGGGGGTCTGCGTCCCCGCTGCAGGCAGCAGATTTTTCCCGCCCCGTAAGGTAAAGAACGAGAGCAGGGTGAAGCTCAGGGTGATACACCCGAGGATCAGATAAGCCTGATGGAAGCCGACGGTGTCGTACATCCGGCCGACCCAGGCGGAAAGCACCACCCCGGAAAGCTGTTTCGACAGGTTAAAGCCGATCAGAAACAGGGTGGCCGAGAGCCGCGGGTTAAAGGCGGAGGAGATATATTTAAAGGTCCCGACCAGCAGGAAGGGGATCTCAAACATATGCAGCATCTTGAGGATCACCACCTCCACCGCCGATGAGGCAAAAGACGACCCGAGAATACGCACCGACATGATCATCCCCGCGGTCAGCAGGGCGTTTTTGGCGCCGATGCGGTTAACGATGGCCGGGGCGCAGAACATAATTAGCGCGTTGAGCAGCTCGCCGCCGGTGGTAACAAAGCCAAACACTTCGGTCCCGCGCTGCGGGCTGGCGAAAAAGCTTTTGAAAAAGTTGGCGAACTGCTGGTCAAACACGTCATAGACGCTGGCGACGCCGATCACATAGACGATAAAGCCCCAGAAGCGCGGCATACGCAGCAGCTCTGCCGCCGTGCGCAGCGAAAAGGCCTGGCGATTGGCGCCCAGCGCCTCGATAACCTCGGCGCTGTTGCTGCTTTCCGGTCGCGACAGCCAGAGCAGCAGACCGAGCACCAGCGCAAAACCGGAGGCGATCCAGAAGGTGATGTTGGGATCGATGCCGAACAGCACGCCGGTTATCGAGGCGCACAGCGCCCAGCCGACGCAGCCTGCGACCCGCACTTTGCCATATTCAAAGCGGTTGGCCCGGCTGACGCGCTCGATATAGGCTTCCACCGCCCCGGAGCCGCTGGAGAAAACAATCCCCAGATAGATCCCGCCCGCCAGCGCCCCGGCGATAATATTCATTTGCAGCAGCGGTGAAAAAACGAAAATAAAGAACGGTGCGAACAGAATTAACAGCACCGTAATAGTCCACAGCAGATGTTTGCGCAGGCCGAGCTTATCCGACATCAGGCCAAACACCGGCTGAAAAATAATGGCGAATAACGAAATAGACGAGAAAACGATCCCGGTTTCCGTTTTGGTTAAATGGTTAACGTCCGCCAGCCACACCGGAAAAAACGGAAAGTAGGCCGACATAATGAAATAGTAAAAGAAAAAGAACAGCAGGAAATAGACAAAATTATGCCGTTCTCGTGGCGCCAGTTCAGAGAATTTCATCACCATGATCCCTTGTTATTCTGTTTGTAGGGTGGGGGCTGTCGCCCCCACGGATTAAAGGCAACGCAAAGAGACCTCGTACTGCCAGCGCGTTTGGCTCAGGAGCCACTGCGGTAGCACGCTGGGGGTCCAGGAGTCATCGCCGCCCACCCCCATATGCAGGCCGTCGAGGGTGATCCACACGCCGTCTTCGGCCTGCATCTTGTGCCAGTGGTCGGTCTCCATCAGCTGACGGGTACTCCACGGCTGAACGGAGAAGTGGAAATGACCGCTGACGTGCCAGCGTCCCCAGTCCAGCGCCTGGGTATCACAGCGCAGGCCGTTTTCCGTCGGGAAGATGTAGGGCGTCGTCATCGCCGCCAGCGGCTGCTCCCAGCGGGCGAAGCAGGCGCTGCTCCGCCGGTCGGGGTAGTTCTCATGCGGCCCCAGCCCCAGCCAGCTCACCGGCGCCTGCTGATCCGCCACCTGGAAGTGCAGCCCGACCCGCGGCAGCGGCGGCAGGGTTTCTGCCCGTTCGCCGTCCACCGCCAGCCGCAGCGTACCGTCCGCGGTGAAGTGCATGCGCCAGTGGCTGACAATCACTACCTCTTCGCCGCGCAGATAGTGCCAGCGACAGTCGACGAGGGTTTCATTTGCCAGGCGCTGCGCATCGCACTGGACGCAGCGCGCCTCAAGATCGTACAGGCCGGCGCTTTTCCAGCGCTCCACCCAGGCGTTGGGGTCGATGCGCTCTACTTCGCTGACCCCGATGTCGTTGTCGAGCGGCGCGCGAATAAACTGGTCACGCAGGGGGGTCAACAGCTGCTCCTGACCGCCAACCGACCAGTGGCTCAGCAGACCCGTCCGGCGATCGATGGTCCAGCATTGCGAACCGGCGCGGATCTGCCAGACCTCGTCGCTGACGATAAGATCCGGAGCGCCGGCAGGCACGGTGGGCGCCGGCAGCGCCAGCGGGGCGGGCAGGGGAAACTGTTGCCAGGCGACGCGGTGTTCCGCTTCTGACCAGGCGGTCGCCCGGGGCTGGGTCACCTCCAGCGTCAGCCACACCGCGCGGGCGCCTTCAGGCAGGATCAGGCTGTCGAGCAGCGTTATCTCGTCGCTGCCCTCAGGGGGCAGCGCCAGGGTCAGGTTGCCGTGATACAGGGTTTCACCGGCCGACTGCACCTGCCAGCGCACCACTTCGTTATCGGTTGGGCGGAACAGGTATTCGCTGGTGATGCGCACCCGCAGCGGCGCGGTCGACAGCAGCGTGAACTGAAAATACTGCTGGGCGTGCTTCGCCTCCACCAGCGACGGATGCGGCGTGCGATCGGGAAACACCAGACCATTCATACAGAACTGGCGATCGTTAGGCTTATCGCCAAAGTCGCCGCCATAGGCCCAGCCGACGCTGCCGTCGTCAAAGATTTTGCGGATCGCCTGATCGGCCCAGTCCCAGATAAACCCGCCCTGTAATCGCGGATACTCGCGGAAGGCCTGCCAGTAATCGGCGAAGTTGCCGAGGCTGTTGCCCATCGCGTGGGCATATTCGCAAAGGATCAGCGGCCGCTGCTCGCCGGGCAGGCTGATCCATTTTTTGATCCCCCATTTGGGTACCGCCGGGATCGGCTGGTCGCGTTCGACGCGGGCGTACATCGGACAGATAATATCGGTGGCGGTGGTATCCGCGCCGCCGCCCTCGTACTGCACCGGACGGCTCGGGTCGTTGCGTTTCAGCCAGTGGTACAGCGCTTCGTGGTTACCGCCGCCGCCGGACTCGTTGCCCAGCGACCAGATGATAATGCACGGATGGTTGCGGTTGCTCTGTACCATCCGGGTGACGCGGGCGCTGAAGGCTGGCAGCCACGCCGGATCGTCGGACAGCCGATTCATCGGCACCATCCCGTGGGTTTCAATATTGGCTTCATCGACCACGTACAGACCGTAGCGGTTGCAGAGTTCATACCAGCGCGGCGCGTTGGGGTAGTGCGAGCAGCGCACGGCGTTAAAGTTGTTCTGCTTCATCAACAGAATGTCCTGCACCATATCCGCCTCGGTGACCACCTGACCGCGCAAATGATGATGCTCATGGCGGTTAACGCCGCGGATCAGCAGCGGTTTGCCGTTGAGACGCAGCAGGCCATCGGCAATCTCGATGCGGCGAAAACCGATGTCCCATGCTTCGGCCTCCAGCAGTTCGTCGCCGCGCCACAGGGTGACCACGGCGCGATAACAGTTCGGGGTTTCCGCGCTCCAGTGCGCCGGCGCTGCCACCGCCAGGGAGAAATCGACCCGTTCCGCGTAGTGGCCGCGTTCATCCACCGCCGGGGTGCCTAACGGCTGCCGCCCGGCGGCGACCTGCTCCTCGCCGCGCCACAGGCTAACCCCGACGCTGAGCCCGGCAAGGGCCGCCTCTGTCGCTTCGATAGTCGCCTGGACCTGCAGATTGCCGTCGCGGTAGAGGGCGTCGAGGGCTGGCGTCAACTGCACGTCGCATAGCCGTTGCTGCGGCTTATTCAGCAGCCACACCGAGCGGAAAATGCCGCTCATCCGCCACATATCCTGGTCTTCCAGCCAGCTGCCGGCGCTCCAGCGCATGACCATCACGCACAGGCGGTTGTCGCCCGGGCGCAGGAAGGGGCTGAGATCGAACGCTGCCGGCAGGCGACTGTCCTGCGAATAGCCGACCCAGACGCCATTGCACCACAGATGAAACGCCGAGTTGACGCCATCGAAAATAATCTGCGTCTGTCCATCCGCTCGCCAGGCTTCTTCGATCTCAACGTGCAGGGAATAACAGCCGGTCGGGTTATCCTCCGGTACCCGCGGTGGCGTGGTATCGATGGGATAGCGGACGTTGGTGTAGATCGGCGCGTCATAGCCCTCCATCTGCCAGTTGGAAGGCACTGGCGTGCTGCGGCTGTCCGGCAGGTCCTGCGTCAGCCACTGCGCATCGACGGCAAACGGGCTGCGGGCGTAAGCGAACTGCCACTCGCCGTCCAGCTGACGACGGCGTGTGGAGGGATGGTTATCCCGGGCGGCAAGCTCATCGCGCCAGCTGGCGAAAGCGGGATGCGCCGGCAGGCGGTTAAGGTGGGTAATGGTCTGGTTCTGCCAGTCTTCACGGGCGAGGACGGCGTTAAAGTCGGGCGCGTGGCTGTGGCCGGTATCGCTAATTTGCATTTTAATCCCCGGTAAGTCAGAAAATGTCGTTCGCTAAACATGATGATTAACGTTATCGGGTAATTTGTTTTTTCCAGCAATCACGCTGGAAATGAAATGAACAGACGATCACGAAAGCGGGGGCAAAACGCTGTTTTTTGTCGTGCGTTAAACATAAAATGTTAGCGCACGACATTGTTATCGCTGAGGAGAAAAGATGCCGCGTCGTACCGCAACCCTTGAGGACGTCGCCCGCGCGGCGGGTGTCTCCCAACAGACCGTCTCCCGGGTGCTGAACCGTCCTGAGGTGGTGTCAGCCCGCACCCGGGAGCAGGTGATCCGCGCGATGCAGACGCTACACTACGTGCCTAACCGCTCGGCGCAGTTGCTTGCCGGCAAGGCAGCGCCCTCCATCGGGCTGATTACCGCCTCGCTGACGCTGCATGCCCCCTCGCAGATCGCCGCCGCGATAAAAAGCCATGCCAGCCTGCATCAGCTGGAAGTGGCGATAGCGATGCCGGCGCAGGCCGATTTTGTCGCGCTGCAGGCGCGGCTGGATGAGCTGCGCGCCCAGCATATTCGCGGGGTGATCGTCAGTCTGCCCCTGGAGAGCGCCACCGCCGAGCGGCTGGTGCAAGAGAACCCGGATATGGCCTGCCTGTTTCTTGACGTCTCCCCGGAGGCCGATGTCTGCTGCGTGCGCTTCGACCACCGCGACGGCTGCGGAGCCTGCGTACGCCACCTGTGGGAGCTGGGGCATCGCGAATTCGGCCTGCTGGCGGGGCCGGAAAGTTCGGTTTCCGCCCGTCTGCGCCTCGCCAGCTGGCGCGAGGCGCTGCACAGTCTGAATATCGCTCGCTCAACAACGGTGTTCGGCGACTGGAGCGCCGCCAGCGGCTGGCAAAAAACGTTCGAGCTGCTGCATCTGCAGCCGCGGATCAGCGCGATTGTGGTGGCGAACGATCAAATGGCGCTCGGCGTGCTCAGCGCGCTCGCCCAGCTTAATCGCAGCGGTAGCCAGGCGGTATCGGTGACCGGCTATGACGACACCGCCGACAGTCTCTACTTCCAGCCGCCGCTCACCACGGTGGCGCAGGACTTCGATCTGCTGGGCAAGCGGGCGGTGGAACGGCTGATCGCCCTGATGGCGGCCCCGCAGCTGCGGATCCGCGAACTGCTGCCGACCCGGCTTATTGTGCGCCAGTCGGCCTGGCCCGCCGCCGTCGCGGAGGATCAGCAGCAGACCCTCGCGCAACTGAAAGCGCTGGTGGAAAAACTTTAGCGCAGGCCGTTGAGGCTTTATTGAGGTTGACTCTGTTAACCTCGTCATCAAACGTAGAGAGGTCAGGATTATCTGTCTGCGAAAAATGCAAAACACAATCTATCCATGCAAGCATTGATTTACCGCCAGTCATATGGCGGTTTTTTTTTGCCGTCGCCCGCCTCTACCGTTTTCTTCCGTTCGCCTTTCCGCCTGGCATATCCTGCCGCGGCATGCTAGATCTTGCTTCCGGGGCTCCATCCGGGAGACGACGGGAGGCAAGGGTATGATGGTGATAGAGGGTAAAGAGGCGATCGCGCGGGTGGACTGGCAGCGGGTGCGAACCATTATCGCCGAGGCCGGATTGAATGAGCGCGATGTTCAGCAACTGGAGCAGGCGTTCCGCCAGAGCACCTTCTGCTGGTTTGGCTATGAGAACGGCCAGCTGATTGCCGTGGCGCGAGCCATCAGCGACTGTACCTGGAGCAGCTATCTGGCGGATGTGGCGATCGTCCCCGAACGTCAGGGGCAGGGTTACGGACAACAGTTGATGCTGGCCATCCGGGAGCAGTTGCTTCCCTTTGGCAAAATTTTTATCTATGCGGTCGCCGATAAAATTACGTTTTATCAGCGCTTTGGTTTTGCCATGCTGACCACCGGCATGGTCTGCGCCAGCGAGGAGGGCATGCAGAAAATGCAGGAGCAGGGCTATATCCGTCGGCCCTGAAAGCAGGCGCTTAGAAACGCCTGGCTTAAACGTGTAAACCAGGCGCAGGCTGTCAGAGGGGGCGTTCGAGCACGAAAAGATACGCTTCCCGCGACCAGAACAGGGCGGTGCGGCGGCGCTCCACCGACATGGTTTTCACTTCCCATCCTTCACGGGTATAGCTGCTGAGAAACTGGCTCATCTTGTCAGGGTCCGCCTTGGCTTCGCCAAAAAACAGGCTGCCCAGCAGCCCCTCTTTATAGATCACTACCCGACACTCTTTCTTCATCATCGACCCTCCTGGCGACCCGTTTACTGTGGCCGTCTATTGTCCGTTGCCGCGACGATTTTGCAATCGGAGAAGTAGCAAACTGTTTCCGGTACTGCAGCGGACTGAGCGCGAAGTGCTGGCGAAAATGGTGACGCAGGGTGCCGGCGCTGGCAAACCCGCAGCGCTCAGCGATCTGATCGATGGACATCGTGCTCTCCGTCAGGTGCTGGCGGGCGCGCAGCAGCCGCTCGTCCAGCAGCCAGCGGGCGGGTGTTTTACCGGTGGCCTCCTCAAAGCGGCGCAGGAAAGTGCGTGGTCCCATGCCGGCGCGCTGGGCGAGGGAAGCGACGGTATGGCTGGCGGCAAGATGCTGGTGCAGATAGTCAAACAGCTGCCCAAGGCGCTGGCTCTCCCGGCTGCGGGCTACCGGGCGCAGGACCTGCTGCGCCTGACCGCCGTCGCGATGGGGAGAGACTACCAGGCGGCGGGCGACGACGTTGGCGGCTTCGCTGCCGAAATCCTCGCGCACCAGATGCAGACAAAGGTCGATCCCCGCCGCGCTGCCGGCGGAAGTCATCAGCAAAGCATCGCCCACGTAAAGGACGTCCTCCACCACCTGGATCTGCGGGAAACGCGACTGCAGCGCCGCGGTGTAGCGCCAGTGGGTCGTTGCCTGGCGGTCATTGAGCAGCCCGGCGGCGGCGAGAACGAACACCCCGGAACAGATGGAAATAATCCGGCATCCGCGGGCGTGGGCGGCAACGAGGGCGGCGCACAGCGCCTCGGGGACCGGGGCGTCGACACCGCGCCAGCCGGGGACCACAATCGTATCCGCCTGGGCGAGAAGTTCAGGCCCGCCGTCAGTCATCAGGCGGATGCCGCCGGTAGCGCACAGCGGCCCTTCATCGACGGCGGCGACGGCAAAGTGGTACCAGTTGTCACCCATTTCCGGGCGCGGCAGGCCGAAGATCTCCACGGCTACGCCAAACTCAAAGGTGCACAGGCCATCGTAGGCGAGGGCGACCACCTGATGACGTGACGGTGTCACAGAAGGGGTTGTCAGGATGTTAGCGTTTTCTGTCATGGTTGTCGGCAGATCAGGGTGATGGGCGTCAGTAAAGTAGTGTTATCACAGACAAGGAGAAGACGCCATGAGTGTAGTAACCCAATTTCCCCCTGCCACCTCCGCTGAGGCTATCCGCTGGTTCCGCCATAAGTTGCATCTTGAGACCGACTGCGCCGATGTGCACAGCGCCCAGCGTGCCGGCGAGGTCGACTTTGTCCTGCTGCACGTGGTCGGCAGCGAGGAAGCCTTCGCCAGACGTCACTTGCCAGGCGCGCAGCATCTCCCGCACAGCCAGATCACCGCCGAGCGAATGGCCGCCTGGCCGGCGGAGACCCTCTTTGTGGTCTACTGCGCCGGGCCGCACTGCAACGGTGCTGACGTTGCCGCGCTGAAGCTGGCTGAGCTCGGGCGGCCGGTGAAAATGATGCTCGGCGGACTCACCGGCTGGGAAGATGAGGGCTATGCGTTTGTTTCCGGTAAATGAAAATATTTCATGTACCATGAATTATTCTCGTTTGCGACCCACCACTCTGCATGCCAGTATCTGGACATATAGCCATCCAGAAGTCTAAAAATTCAAATAATGAACTATCACGGTGGGCAACTAACGCGCCCACCGCTAAGGAGACAGCATGCAACGTCAACAGGCCCCGTTCCGCGCAGACATCGTCGGCAGTTTTTTGCGCCCGGACAGCATTAAAAAGGCGCGTCAGCAGCTGGCTGAGGGGATTATCGACGCCGGTCAGCTACGCGAGATTGAGAATAACGCGATCCGTCATCTGGTTCAGCAGCAATGCGACTGCGGCCTGCATGTGGTCACCGACGGTGAGTTTCGGCGCGCATGGTGGCATTTCGATTTCTTCGATGGCCTGCAGGGCGTTGAACGTTACGATGCCGAGCAGGGGATCCAGTTTAACGGCGTGCAGACCAAAGCGCACGGCGTTCGCGTCACCGGTAAGCTGGCGTTTGGCGACCACCCGATGCTGGATGACTTCCGCTATCTGAAAAGCATCAGCGGCGACGCGCAGCCGAAGATGACCATTCCCAGCCCGAGCGTGCTGCACTTCCGCGGCGGGCGGAAAGATATTGATGCCACCGTTTACCCGGATCTTAGCGACTACTTCGACGATCTGGCCACCACCTGGCGCGACGCGATCCGCGCGTTTTATGACGCCGGCTGCCGCTATCTGCAGCTGGACGATACCGTGTGGGCCTACCTGTGCTCCGATGCCCAGCGTCAGCAGGTACGCGAGCGCGGCGACGATCCGGATGCGCTGGCGCGCATTTATGCCCGGGTGCTGAACCAGGCGCTGGAAGGTAAGCCGGCCGATCTGACGGTGGGCCTGCACGTCTGTCGGGGTAACTTCCGTTCAACCTGGATCTCGGAAGGCGGTTACGAGCCGGTGGCCGAGGTGCTGTTTGGCGGCGTCAATGTCGATGCCTTCTTCCTTGAGTACGACAACGACCGCTCCGGGGATTTCGCGCCGCTGCGCTTTATTCGTCCTGGCCATCAGCAGGTGGTTCTCGGACTGATCACCACCAAAAATGGCGAGCTGGAGAATCCGCAGGGGGTGAAAGCGCGTCTCGCTGAGGCCGCGCAGTATGTGCCGCTCGAGCAGATTTGCCTGAGTCCACAGTGCGGTTTCGCCTCTACGGAAGAGGGCAATGCCCTCAGCGAAGACCAGCAGTGGCAAAAAGTCCGACTGGTGACGTCGATCGCCGCCGACGTCTGGTAATAACTTTCTTAGCGCAGCGTTGCACCGTGATGAGGCAACGCTGCCGTCCCCACCGTCTCCGCCGCCCACCTGTCCCGCATCCTGCTGTTTTCACAACCTGGCACCGTTTTTGCCTTATCACCTCTGGTTAGCTGTTAATTCTTTATTTTTGCGCTACTCAGGAGTGAATCATGCAACGTAGAACGTTATTAAAAGCTTTTGCACTCTCCGCCTCTGTAATGGCTATGGGTCTTTCATTCCAGGCCTATGCCGCCGACACCATCAAAGTCGGGATCATGCATTCGCTCTCGGGAACGATGGCGATTTCCGAAACGCCGCTGAAGGACGTCGCGCTGATGGCCATCGACGACATCAACGCCAAAGGCGGGGTACTGGGCAAGAAGCTGGAGCCGGTGGTGGTCGACCCGGCCTCCAACTGGCCGCTGTTTGCCGAGAAGGCGCGCCAGCTGCTGGCCCAGGATAAAGTGGCGGTGGTGTTTGGCTGCTGGACATCGGTCTCACGTAAATCGGTGCTGCCGGTGTTTGAGGAGCTGAACGGCCTGCTGTTCTACCCGGTGCAGTATGAAGGGGAAGAGATGTCCCCCAACGTCTTCTATACTGGCGCGGCGCCTAACCAGCAGGCTATCCCGGCAGTGGAATACCTGCTAAGTGAGGATGGCGGCGGCGCCAAACGTTTCTTCCTGCTGGGGACGGACTACGTCTATCCGCGCACCACCAACAAGATCCTCCGCGCCTTCCTGCATGCCAAAGGGATCCAGGACAAAGATATCGAGGAGGTCTACACCCCGTTCGGCTACAGCGATTACCAGACCATCGTCGCCAATATCAAAAAATTCTCCGCCGGTGGCAAAACGGCAGTGGTCTCCACCATCAATGGCGATTCCAACGTGCCGTTCTACAAAGAGCTGGCTAACCAGGGTCTGAAAGCGACCGATGTGCCGGTGGTGGCCTTCTCGGTGGGGGAAGAGGAGCTGCGCGGCATCGATACCAAACCGCTGGTCGGCAACCTCGCGGCATGGAACTACTTTGAGTCCGTCGATAATCCGACCAACAAAGCCTTCGTCGCCGACTATCGCGCGTACGCCAAAGCGCACAAGCTGCCGAATGCCGATACGGTGGTGACCAACGATCCGATGGAAGCGACCTGGGTGGGTCTGCATATGTGGGCGCAGGCGGTGACCAAAGCGGGCACCACCGATGTCGATAAAGTGCGCGAGGCGATGGCCGGGCAGACCTTCAACGCGCCATCCGGTTTTACCCTGACCATGGATGCCACTAACCATCATCTGCATAAGCCGGTGATGATCGGTGAAATTGAAGGTAACGGTCAGTTCAACGTGGTCTGGCAGACCGATAAACCCGTTCGCGCGCAGCCGTGGAGTCCGTGGATCCCCGGTAACGATAAGAAACCTGACCATCCGGTGAAAACCGTCAGCCAGTAAGCGCCAGGGCCGACGGGGCTGGAGCATAGCGCCCGTCGGCTGCTGACCAGAGGAGAACGACATGAACGCATTGCGTCTCATGAGTGTGTTGGCGCTACTGCTGATCCTGCTGCCGTGGCGGGCGCAGGCCGCGGAGGCGGACGACTTTGTTGCCGCCAGCCGCAGCCAGCAGGCGCAGCTGTTGACCCAGTGGGCGGCAGCGCCGCAGGCGGATCGTCTGCCGCTGCTGCGGGCGTTGACCACCGAGAGCCTGGTGATGGACGACGGAAAACATGCTTTCCGCACCCGACAGGGCGGATTACAGCCATTGGGCGCTGCCGCCGCGCCGCAGGGCGAAACCCGACCGGTCCGTCTGACCAACCGGCTACGCAATCTGGCTGCCGGCGCGCTGGCCAGCCACCTTATATTAAGTGACAACGTCACGGAGAGAGCTTCCGCCGCGCGCACGCTTCAGCGGGAAGCGACCCCGGCCATGGCCGCGCTGCTGCAACAGCGGCTGCAGGCAGAAACCGATGAAAATGTGCGGGGCCTGCTGGAGGTGGCGCTGGCGCGCCTGCAGCTCACTCAGCCTGAGGCCAGCGCGCGGCTGGCCGCCGTGACGCTGCTTGGCCATTCCGCGGACCCGGAAACCCAGGCGCTGCTGATCCCCTTTACCGATGCCCAGCATGAGCCGGATGCGGCGGTGCGCGAGGCGGCCAGCGACAGCCTGCAAAAGATCAAACATCGTCTGCTGCTCGGCGATCTGCTGGGCCAGGCCTTTATGGGGCTGTCGCTGGGATCGGTGCTGTTGCTGGCCGCGCTGGGGCTGGCGATCACCTATGGCCTGCTGGGGGTGATTAACATGGCCCACGGTGAGATGTTAATGATCGGCGCCTACAGCTGCTGGCTGGTACAGCAGGCGCTGGCGCAGCTCGCGCCGCAATGGCTGGCCTTTTATCCGCTGGTCGCGCTGCCGGTGGCGTTTCTGGTGACCGCCGGGATCGGCATGGCGCTGGAGCGCACCATTATTCGTCATCTGTATGGTCGGCCGCTGGAAACGCTGCTCGCCACCTGGGGGATCAGCCTGATGCTTATCCAGCTGGTGAGGATGCTGTTTGGCGCGCAGAACGTGGAGGTGGCAAACCCGGCCTGGCTCTCCGGCGGCGTTCAGGTCCTGCCGAACCTGATCCTGCCGTGGAATCGGCTGGCGGTGCTGGCGTTCGTCCTGCTGGTGCTGTGTTTTACCTGGCTCATCCTGAACCGTACCCGTCTGGGGATGAACGTCCGCGCCGTGACGCAGAACCGGGCGATGGCCGCCTGCTGCGGCGTGCCTACCGGGCGGGTGGATATGCTGGCTTTTGGCCTCGGCTCCGGTATTGCCGGGCTGGGCGGCGTGGCGCTGTCGCAGCTTGGCAACGTCGGGCCTGAACTGGGTCAGGGATACATCATCGACTCGTTTCTGGTAGTGGTGCTGGGCGGCGTCGGCCAGCTGGCCGGCAGCGTGGCGGCGGCCTTTGGGCTGGGCATTTTCAACAAAATTCTCGAACCCCAAATGGGCGCGGTGCTGGGCAAAATCCTGATCCTGGTGATGATTATTCTGTTTATTCAGAAACGCCCGCAGGGTCTGTTCGCGCTGAAAGGGAGGGTTATTGACTGATGAGCCAACCAATCACCTTAACGCTGGCGCAGCGCGCGCCGCGGCCTCTGCGCTGGTTGGGGATCCTGCTGGTGCTGGGGCTGCTGAGTATGCCATTCCTGGCGCTGCTGCCGGCCTCGCATCCGCTGGCGGTGCCGAGCTGGCTGCTGACGCTGAGCGGCAAAATCCTCTGCTACGCCATTGTGGCGGTGGCGCTGGATCTGGTCTGGGGCTATGCGGGCATGCTGTCGCTGGGGCACGGGATCTTCTTTGCCCTCGGCGGGTACGCCATGGGGATGTACCTGATGCGCCAGGCGGCGGGCGACGGTCTGCCGGCGTTTATGTCTTTTCTCTCCTGGAGCGAGCTGCCCTGGTTCTGGTGGGGCACGCAGCATTTCGCCTGGGCGATGGCGCTGGTGGTGCTGGTTCCCGGTCTGCTGGCCCTGGTTTTCGGCTGGTTTGCCTTTCGCTCGAAGATCAAAGGGGTCTATTTCTCGATCATGACCCAGGCCCTGACCTATGCCGGTATGCTGCTGTTCTTTCGCAACGAGACCGGGTTTGGCGGCAACAACGGCTTCACCGGTTTTACCACGCTGCTGGGTTTTCCGGTCACCGCCACCGGCACCCGCGCCACCCTGTTTATGGCCACGGTTTTGCTGCTGTTGCTGACCCTGTGGCTGGGCTCGGCGCTGGCGCAGAGTAAGTTTGGCCGGATCCTCACCGCGGTACGTGACGCCGAAAACCGGCTGATGTTCTGCGGGTACGACCCGCGCGGCTTCAAGCTGCTGGTATGGACGCTGTCGGCGGTGCTCTGCGGTCTGGCGGGGGCGTTATATGTCCCGCAGGTCGGGATCATCAATCCCAGCGAAATGTCGCCGACCAACTCCATCGAGGCCGCCATCTGGGTCGCGCTCGGCGGGCGCGGCACCCTGATCGGCCCGGTGCTTGGCGCCGGGCTGGTCAACGGCGCGAAAAGCATTTTCACCGTGGCGATGCCAGAGTACTGGCAGCTGTTTCTGGGCCTCATCTTCATCATCGTGACCCTGTTTTTACCCCGCGGAGTGATGGGCCTGCTGCGTCGAGGAGACCGCTAATGCAACCGGATGAAGGACTGTTTACCCGTCAGCTGCCCGGCGATCGCTTTCGCGAACAAACCGATCCGGTGCTGCAGCTGGAGAATATCAACGTCAGCTTTGACGGTTTCCGGGCGCTGACGGATCTGTCGCTGGCGATAGGCGTCGGCGAACTGCGCTGCGTGATCGGCCCCAACGGGGCGGGCAAGACTACCCTGATGGACGTGATCACCGGCAAGACCCGGCCGCAAAGCGGCAAAGCGCTCTATGACCAGTCGGTGGATCTGACCACTCTTGACCCGGTGGCCATCGCCCGCCAGGGCATCGGGCGCAAGTTTCAGAAGCCGACGGTCTTCGAAGCGCTGACGGTGGCGGAAAATCTCGCCCTGGCGATGAAGGGAGATAAATCGGTGTGGGCCAGCCTGCGCGCCCGGCTGAGCAGCGAACAGGACGATCGGCTGAATGAGGTACTGCGCCTGCTGCGTCTCGACGGCGAGCGCTACCGCCAGGCCGGTCTGCTGTCCCATGGCCAGAAACAGTTCCTTGAGATCGGCATGCTGCTGGTGCAGGAGCCGCATCTGCTGCTGCTTGATGAGCCGGCGGCCGGCATGACCGATGCGGAAACGGAGTATACGGCGGAGCTGTTTCGTACCCTGGCTGGACAGCACTCCCTGATGGTGGTGGAGCACGACATGGGATTTGTCGAGACCATCGCCGACCGGGTGACGGTCCTGCATCAGGGCCAGGTGCTGGCGGAGGGATCGCTGCGGGAGGTGCAGGCCAATGAGCAGGTCATTGAAGTTTATCTGGGACGTTAAGGAGCGCCAATGTTACAGGTGAGTCAGCTACATCAATACTACGGCGGCAGCCATATTTTGCGTGGGGTGGATTTTTCCGCCCGTCAGGGCGAAGTCACCTGCCTGCTGGGGCGCAATGGCGTCGGTAAGACCACGCTGCTGAAATGCCTGATGGGGCTGATCCCGGCGCGCAGCGGTGAGGTACGCTGGCAGGAGCAGAACATCACCCATCGCAAACCGCACCAGCGGGTGCAGGCCGGGGTCGCCTACGTTCCCCAGGGGCGCGAGATATTTCCGCGCCTGACGGTGGAAGAAAACCTGCTGATGGGGCTGTCGCGCTTTCCCGCCCGCGAAGCGCAGCAGGTGCCGGAGGAGATCTACCAGCTTTTCCCGGTGCTCAAGACCATGAAGCAGCGGCGGGGCGGTGACTTATCCGGCGGTCAACAGCAACAGCTGGCGATTGGCCGCGCGCTGGCCAGCCGTCCGCAGCTGCTGATCCTTGATGAACCCACCGAGGGGATCCAGCCCTCCGTCATCAAAGAGATTGGCGAGGTGATCCGCCAGCTGGCGAGCCGGGGGGATATGGCGATCCTGCTGGTGGAACAGTTCTATGACTTTGCCGCCGGGCTGGCGGACCACTACCTGGTGATGTCGCGCGGCGCCATCGTCCAGCAGGGCAAGGGCAGTGATATGGAGAGCGACGGCGTGCGCGCCATGGTGACCATCTGACCAGGCCGGCGGCGTGCGCGCCGCCGGTTTGCGGGCTATTTGCGCAACAGCCGCTGCAGGCGCGCCTGGCGCCAGTTTTTGATCCATTCGCCGAACACGAACAGGCGTAATCCTCTCACCACCAGCAGGGCGCCCCAGATCAGGGCGACCCAGCCGGACCAGTAGTACTGTGGATTAGTGAAGCGGTTAAGCACCGCCAGCAGCACGCAAACCACCAGCGCCACCGACAGCGAACGGAAAAAGCGGCTCTCCTGATGCACCCGCGCTTTGGCTTCCTCTATGCGCAGATCCAGCGAGGCTTCCGGGCCCGGCGCACCCTCCCGCGAGGCTTCGCCGCCGATCTCGGCCACCGTGACCTCAAAGACCGCGGCGAGGGCGCTGAGGGTCTCCAGCCCCGGGCGTTCGCCATTCTCAATACGCTGGATCGTGCGGACGCTGAGACCCGCCATTTCGGCCAGCTGCTCCTGGGACCAGGCGCGCTGTAGCCGTAATTGTTTGACCTGATTGTTGCTGTTCATATTCGTATGCTCCATGACGTTCTGCGGATGTAAACCTGTGATGGAGTATGGTGAACCGGGCCGCCAGCCACCACGACAGCGACCCGACAACGGCCCGACATCAACCCGACAGCCGCATGCCAGCTGGCGTCAGGCGTTGGCAAGCGGACAATCCGGCTGCCAGGGACGGGCATTCATCCCGCGGAAAATCATCAGCCAGGCGGCGACAATCGCCACGATAAGAATGACAAAAAGCGACCAGTGCGGCAGATGGGTGAGGATCATCCCGGTGAACATCGGGTTGAATGCCGCGCCCAGCCACCCCAGCGACTGGGCGGAGAAGTAGCTGGCCTTCATCCCCGGCGGGGCAATATGGTCAATCAGCATATACTCCCCGGGGGCATAAATCACTTCCCCGAGGGTGAAGATCGCCGCCGAGATCCCCCACGCCCACAGGCTGGCGCCAGAGAACATAAAGCCCACGAGGCCGATAACAAAGCAGACGGTGCCGAAGGTCATCAGCGGGCGAATATTTCTGGCGCTCAGCCGCCGGCCAACCGCGTACTGCAGAGCAACCACCACCGCGGCGTTAACCGGCAGCACCACGGCCACCACTTTCTCGGCGAAGTCACTGCTGGCGACCACCAGCACATACTGCGAGAGACAGGAGGCGAAAGCGCCGCTGACGAAGGAGGCCAGCAGCCCGGAACAGGTAAACCACAGCAGCGCCCGGTCATGCAGCAACACCGAGGGAGACCAGGCGACAGCGCCCGGCTGGGCCACGGCCACCTCCCGCTGGAGAAACAGCTGAATAAACACCAATGGAAAGGCGGCGCAGGCGGCCGCCAGCCAGAACGGCAAATTGATGCTGTGCATCACCAGCAGCGTGCCGATGGGCGGCCCGACGGTCCAGCCGATATTGAGGATGGTATAGTTCAGCGAGAAGATACGCGCTTTTTTCTCCGGCGTCAGTCGGTCGGCGAACCAGGCTTTTAGCACGGTGGAAAACACCGAGTAGGCGCAGTTGATCAACGCAAAGAAGATCACCACCAGGATAGCGTTATTGACCAGCGGTATCGCGCTAAATCCCAGAATAAACACCAGCACTGACCACACCATATAGCGCTTTTTGTCGAACTTATCCGCGAGGATGCCAAAGCCCATGCTGAACAGCACGCCGACCACCAGCGCCAGCGACAGCGCGTAGCCAATCACATCGACATCCAGCTGATAACGTCGGGTGAGGTAGATAGTCATAAACGGCAGTGTGGCCCCGCGGCCAATAGTTAACAGTAACGACGATGCCAGCAGCGCGATGGTGGAGCGCCTGAGAGTGGTGATCATGATTTCCTTGCCTGTCATGTTGTTATAATTTTATGTCTTCGATCACAAATAACACGCTCATTACGCCTTGTACAGGTCAGCCCGGTCGCCGGGCGCACTTCCTGGCCTGCCAAAAATAATGATCTATCCCGACGGCCGCTTTTTGGTTACTTTGATTTTGTTCACAAAAATTCTAATAACGACAGAGGCAGGGTATGACGAGGAAAGATGGACTGCTGGCGCTGCTGGTAGTGGTGGTGTGGGGGCTTAACTTTGTGGTGATTAAGCTGGGATTACACAATATGCCGCCGCTGATGCTGGCGGGGCTGCGCTTTATGTTGGTCGCCTTCCCGGCGCTGCTGTTTGTGTCCCGGCCTGCCATCCCGCTGCGCCTGCTGCTGGGTTATGGCCTGACCATTAGCTTTGGTCAGTTTGCCTTTCTGTTCTGCGCTATCGGCCTGGGTATGCCTGCCGGGCTGGCATCGCTGGTGCTGCAGGCGCAAGCCTTCTTCACCATCATTCTCGGCGCCTTCGTCTTTGGCGAACGTCTGCAGGGCAAGCAGCTGGCGGGGATCGCCCTGGCGATCTTTGGCGTGCTGGTGCTGGTGGAGGGCAGCCTTGGCGGGGAGCATGTGCCGCTGGTGGGCTTTATGCTGACCCTGGCGGCGGCGCTCAGCTGGGCCTGCGGTAATATCTTCAACAAGAAAATCATGTCGCATGCCGCCCGGCCGCCCATTATGTCGCTGGTGGTGTGGAGCGCGTTGATCCCGGTGCTGCCGTTTATGCTGGCCTCATGGCTGATTGATGGCCCGCAGACCATGCTGGCGAGCCTGCAACACATCGATCTGCTGACGATACTGTCGCTGCTCTATCTGGCGTTTATCGCCACTATCGTCGGCTATGGTATCTGGGGATCGCTGCTGGGGCGCTATGAGACCTGGCGGGTGGCGCCGCTGTCGCTGCTGGTGCCGGTGGTGGGGATGGCCAGCGCTGCGCTGTTGCTGGGGGAGACGCTGAGCGGACTGCAGCTCACCGGGGCGGTACTGATTATGGCCGGGCTCTATATTAACGTCTTCGGCTTACGTCTGGTGCGGCCGGGTATGGCGCGCGGATAAAAAAAGCCCCGAAGAAGGGGCTACACAATTATGCGTGTAATGGCATCACAGGTCGTGCTGCTGGTAGTACGGCACGCCCAGTTCGTCGGATTTATCACTGCCAGCCGCCATATGATTGAAATCAAATGGCGAATCGTTATGTTCCGAAGGGATAATCATTGTATCACGCTGGTTTTGACGCACCGGCGTGGTGTTTTGCTCCGCATAGCTGAGGCTGGAGACCAGCGACAGGAGTACGATAGCTGCGGCAGCGAATAGTTTCATGATTTCCTCAATACGTCTTTGATAATACAGGCGATTAACATCAGTTATTTAGCGGATGCAGATAGCGGGATTCGCCAGGTACATTCGTTATGCGATACTTGTGGGGCGGAACATCGAAATAGTTCTTGAACGTTCGCGTCAGGGTCTGCTGCGACTCGAAACCGTAGCGTTCCGCCAGGTACAAAATGGGCTCATTGCTCTGCTTGAGCTTTTGCGCAATCTCCGTCAGCTTGCGGCTGCGGATGTACTGGCCGAGGGAATGGCCGGTCTCTTTCTTAAACATACGTTGCAGGTGCCACTTGGAGTAACCTGAACGCTCAGACACTTTTTCCAGCGACAGGGGCGATTCCAGGTTATCCTCGATCCACGACAAAATACTATGGATAGTGATGGCGTCATTATTACGTCTGGACATCATCTTACCTCTTCTTATTTTACGGCAGGACCTTCTTGAGTAGTTGCTCAAGCGCGACGACTTCGTCCGCCGACAGATTTTTTGTTAACTCCTGGTGTAACTTCTGACCCACAACCTGATGACACTGCTCGCAAAGGGCTGCGCCGTCCGGTGTCAACTGCACCAGCACGCCGCGCTTGTCAGCGGGGTTGGGTAACCGTTCAATCCAGCCTTTGCACGCCAGGCGGTCGAGCATACGCGTCATCGCGCCCGGGTCGACGGAAAGCACGGTTTTCAGCTCAACGGGGGTAATACATACCTCGCAACGAATGGAACAGAGCACGCGAAACTGGGTCGCGGTAATATCCATGGGTGAGAGGTAGTCGTTGAGCAGGCGATCTTTTTTCTGGTTAACCATCTGGATCAAGCGGCCCAACGGGATCATTTCATTAAACAGGTCGCTGGTACTTTTCATGATGGTTGCCCAGGCAAGTAATTAGTTGCAGGTGATACTATTGCCCAGGCAATCATAAGTCAACATTATGAATTGGCCGATGCCACGATTTGCTAAAATAAAAAAATCTGACGTGGGTCACTGTTTGTGGTTTTGCTAACGCTTGTTAATTTTTAGCGGAAGTGGTTTATCAGCAGGCTGGCGGCGAAAGTGTCGAAGCCGGTATACTCACGGAACGAAACAATACTTAAAAAATGAATATTAACGGGACTTTAATTAACTATGTTCGATTTGTTTAAAGCAATAGGGCTTGGCCTGGCGGTGCTTTTACCGCTGGCAAACCCACTCACAACCGTGGCGCTGTTCCTCGGCCTGGCGGGCAATATGAACAACGCCGAGCGGAACAAGCAGGCGTTGATGGCATCGGTGTATGTGTTCGCCATTCTGATGGTGTCGTGGTATGCCGGTCAGGTGGTGATGAATACATTCGGCATATCAATACCTGGGCTGCGTATCGCCGGGGGATTGATTGTGGCCTTTATCGGTTTCCGCATGCTGTTCCCCCAGCAAAAAGCCCACGATTCGATGGAAGCGAAGATCAAATCGGAAGAACTGCAGGATGAACCGACCGCCAATATCGCCTTTGTGCCGCTGGCGATGCCAAGCACCGCCGGTCCGGGAACCATCGCGATGATTATTAGCTCCGCCTCGACCGTTAAGCACGGCGTGGACTTCCCGGAGTGGGTGGTACTGGCGGCGCCGCCGATCATCTTTTTGCTGTTAGGGGTGATTCTGTGGGCTTGTCTGCGCAGTTCCGGCGCGATTATGCGTCTGGTAGGCAAAGGCGGCATCGAGGCCATTTCGCGGCTGATGGGCTTCCTGCTGGTCTGTATGGGCGTGCAGTTTATTATTAATGGCGTGCTGGAGATCATTTCGACCTGGCACCCCTGATCGCCCCGGATGGGATGAGAGACAACAGCCTGCCGGTAGCCATGCCGGCAGGCTTTTTTATCGCGGTAACTCAGGAGTGGTGCGGTTGATGGTCTTCCAGCGATACCGGCCAGCGGCGGAAGATCATCAGAGACCATACCAGCGCGGCCAGCGCCGGGATGGCACCGATGTAGCCGATGGAAGCCATCGACAGATGCAGACTCACCTGGCTGCCCACCAGCGCGCCAGCGCCAATACCAATATTAAAGATGCCCGAGAACAGGGACATGGCGACGTCGGTGGCATCCGGCGCGGAAGCCAGCACTTTTACCTGCATACCGAGGCCGATAATCATGATCGCCACGCCCCAGAAGATACTGAGCAGCATCAGATGATGTGCATTGTCCGAGGCAGGCAGGAGCAACAGCAGGCAGGCCAGCAGCAGGCCGATAGCGATGCTGATCAGCCCGGAAGCGTGCTGGTTGCCGAGCTTACCGAACAGAATGCTGCCGATAATACCGGCCCCGCCGAGGATCAACAGCAGCACGGTAGCAAAGTTGCCGCTCAGGCCCGCCACCGTCTGGACAAAGGGCTCGATATAGCTGTAGGCGGTATAGTGGGCGGTCACCACCACCACGGTCAGAATATAAACGCTGACCAGCGCCGGGCGGCGGAACAGCACCGGCAGGCTTTTCAGCGAGCCAGAATGTTCGCTCGGTAGCGTCGGCAGCAGTTTTACCAGACAGGCAAGGGTGGCTAACGCGCCGAGGCCAATCGCCAGGAAGGTCATTCGCCAGCCAAAATACTGGCCGATGATGCGGCCAATCGGAATACCGAACACCATCGCCAGGGCTGTACCGGTGGCGATCAGGCTCAGCGCCTGCGCCCGTTTGCCAGGCGGCGCCATACGGATGGCCAGCGCTGAGGTAATCGACCAGAAAACCGCATGCGCAAAAGCGATGCCAATGCGGCTAATCACCAGGACGTCAAAACTCCACGCAAAAAACGACAGAACGTGGCTGGCAATAAACAGAATAAACAGGCCGATGAGCAGCCGCCGGCGCTCCATTTTGCTGGTCAGCAGCATAAACGGCAGCGACATCAGCGCCACCACCCACGCATAAATGGTGAGCATCATGCCCACCTGGGCGGTTTCCATGCCGAAGCTGCCGGCAATATCGGACAGCAGACCGACAGGGGCGAATTCTGTGGTGTTAAAAATAAACGCGGCGATGGCCAACGTCACGACACGTAGCCACGCTACCTTGCGTGAGACCGTATTCGTAGTCATAAGCTCTGGACGGGTGATTCAAGGGAAGATGTGACGGTGATCTTAAAACGATTACTGGCGAAAAGACAATCATTTTGTGATCTGCATCTCATTTCGCTGCAAGTGGCTGGCCGCGGTTAAGCAATTAATTTTGCTATGGATAGTGTCAGGGGAGCGCTTTTATGTCATGTTGAAGGAAAGTAAAAAAAGTAAGGACAGTGTATGCAGGAAATTCAATTTTATCTGGTCGATGCCTTCAGCGATAAAAACTTTGGCGGTAATGCCGCGGCCGTTTGCCCGCTCAGCGAGTGGTTAGCGGACGATGTATTGCTGAAAATGGCCCAACAGCATAACCAGTCCGAAACGGCGTTTTTCGTCCACACCGACGAAGGCTATGAGCTGCGCTGGTTTACCACGCTGGGCGAGATCAACCTCTGCGGCCACGCCACCCTGGCGACGGCGCATGTTATTTTCGAGTATCTTGACCATCCCTCGGCGACGATTACCTTCAGCACCCGTTTTGTCGGTGAACTGCGGGTGACCCGCAGCGGCGACTGGCTGACGCTCGACTTCCCGGCGTGGACGACCACCCCGGTGGACAACCCGCCGGCGGATCTGCTGGCCGGACTGGGGCTTGAGTCTGCCGTCGAGGTGCGGGAAGGACGTGATTATCTGGTCGTGCTGGCGGATCGCCAGCAGGTTGAAGCGGTGCAGACCGATATGGCACGTCTGCAGAAGCTCGGCAAAATGATCTGCGTCAGCGCGCCGGATGAGGAGTATGACTTTGTCAGCCGCTTCTTCTGCCCGGGAGAAGGGGTGCCAGAGGATCCGGTGACCGGCTCCGCCCACAGCATGCTGATCCCCTGGTGGGGCGAAAAGCTGGGGAAAACCACCATGATGGCGCGCCAGGTCTCCGCCCGCGGCGGCGACCTGCGCTGCCAGTGGCAGGGCGACAGGGTGCTGATTGGCGGCCAGGCCACCACCTATCTGCGCGGAACGGTTTACCTGCGAGGGTAACATTGTGTTTACGCCCGGTGGCATCCTCTACCGGGCGGATGGTTTTTAATGTTGTTCTGCGGTACTCAGGACGGAGGCTTTTTCTCCTTTGTCATTGATAGGTTCGATTTTACCCATCAGGAACAGGTAGTTGATTATCCCGATAACCACCAGAATGGCCGAGAAAATCAGTGCCCAGTTGAATGATCCTGTCGCAGCAACGATCGCCCCGGTAATGATAGGTCCTACCGCTCCTCCCATATTCGAAACTGTATTTTGCAGCCCAGCGACAATTGAGACGCTGTTTTTAGGGGCGACATCACCCGGTAAGGCCCAAACCTGTGATGCGGCTACCGTAGTGCCTGATTTGGCAACACACAAGAGAAAGACGGTCATGAAAACCGAGTCGGTAAATGATGCAAAACCGATGCAAAGTGCCATGAGTAAGCCGATGGTCAAAAACAGTTTACGGGTCGCTGTTAGAGACAGTATTTTCTTATGTACCAGGCGATCTGAGGCCCAGCCAGCAAAAACTTCAATCACCATTCCACATAATAAAGGCAGAGCGGCTACCATCCCCATTTTAATAAAATCCATACCTTTCTCTTTTACCAGGTAAGTGGGAAGCCAGGTAATGAAAAAATAGGACGTATAATTGATGGTGAAAAAGCCGATGCACATTGCCCAAATGTTACGATAACGCAAGAGCTTATACCATTTCATTGGCAATACGGTTTTGTCGCCGTGATGTTGTTTTTGGCCATCGCGAATAATCCGCACTTCCGAAGGACTGATGCGTTTATGTTCTTCTGGGTTTTCAGCATAGATAAAATACCAGGCGATAACCCATAAAATGCCCACACTGCCGATGATCAGAAAGGTCAGTCGCCAGTCAAAGGTGTAGATCATCCAGACGATAAGCGGCATGGCAACGGCACCGCCAAATTTAGACGCGCTGTCGAACAGGCCGGATACCGTCGCGCGCTCTTTGTCCGGAAACCAGCGTGCGGCGATCCCTGCGTTGCTGGGGTAGGCGGCGGCCTCGCCAACACCTAAAGCCAGACGCAAGGCGAGAAGTGATTTAAATCCCGTGGCAACCCCCATCATCGAGGTGGCGATTGACCACCAGGCAACGGCTAGACCAAGACCTTTTTTCTGTCCAAAACGATCGGCGAACCACCCCGCGGGGATCTGTAATAACGAATATGACCAAAAAAAAGCAGCCATGATAAACCCCATCATTTCGGGGTCGAGCTTCAGTTCATCAATTAAATGAGGGGCGGCGGCAGATAATACTGTCCGGTCGATATAGTTAATGGCAATAGCCAACCACATTAATCCGGCTATCCACCAGCGAATACGAGTAGTGTTAGCTGTCGTGTTCATATATTCGGCTCTGAGTAGATGTTCGATATATTGGTGGGAATGACGTGCTTCCCACCTCGTTATTTACAGCGAATTCATAATGTTTTCAGGTCGTTCACCGCGACAGACGCAGGTAATAATATTGTTGACGCAGCGCGCGCTGATATTGCTTATTGCACCATCCGTATATCCAGCAATGTGAGATGTTGGCGCAAAATTTGCCAGGGTAAACAAAGGGTGCTTAGCGCACGGCTCCTCGAGAAAAACGTCAGCTGCGGCTCCGGAGAGGTGTCCTGATTTCAGTGCTTCATACAACGCTTGTTCATCAACGATACCGCCTCTGGAAACATTAATGAGGATTGCCCCTGATTTCATCTGCTGTAGCCGGGCGGCATTAAACATATTTTCAGTTTCCGGGGTTAACGGCGTATGCAGACTAATAAAATCACTTTGCGCCGTCAGGGTATCCAGTGAAACATATTCAACCTGATGCTCCTGAGCAAATTCTCTGTCCGGCCAGGCGTCGGTGGCCAGCACTCGCATATTGAATCCGCGCGCACGTCGCGCCACTTCCTTGCCGATATGGCCTAAACCGACGATCCCCAGGGTTTTGCCATAAACATCAGTGGCAAAAATACGAGGCCAGTTGCCTGCTTTCGTTTCACTGATTGCCTGAGAAATCTGGCGGGCAGTATTGAGAATTAAACCAAAAGCAAAATCGGCCACCGCATGCTTATTGGCATCCGGAACGTTAGTGACAAAAATATTGCGCTGACGTGTCGCGTTAAGATCGATGTTATCCACACCAACGCCGTGTTTGCAGACAATTTTAAGCCTGGGAGCTTTTTCCAGCAGAGATTCATTGATGTCGGTAAAGGCGACAATCATCGCTATGGTATCAGGCAGATGCTGAGCCAGCATCTCTATAGAGGCATCGGCAGGCAACATGACCAGTTCCAGATCGGCCTCTTTCAGTGCCGAAATGGGCGCGTCGTCGTATTTGGCGAATGAGGGCGAGGTGCAAATTACTTTCATAACCGTTTCCTGTTTACTGGCGACAATGAGCGTCGCAAATACAAGACCTTGCCCCAGCCAGTGATGGCCGGGGCGGATACGTAAATTAGTGAAGGTAGGTATTAATGATATTTTTAATCTGCTGCAGCTGTTGGTCACTGAACTGCACCGCGTAGCGGCTGTCGCCCACCTCATGACCCATCAGTTGCAGGGCTTTTTTCACTGCCGCGGGTGAGAACGCCACCTTATACAGATCGGTGCGCAGCCCCGTCACGCGCTCCTGCGCCTGGCGCGATCCGGCGATATCTCCGGCGTGAAACAGCGACCAGATCGCGTTGATTTCAGCGGGGGCGACGTTGGCAAGCCCTGAGATGCAGGCCGAACAGCCGTCGACATACCCCTGATGGATAAGGGAGTCCGGCCCGTTCAGAACGTCGAAACCGTCAATGTCGCGTACCGCGTCAAGAAAGCCTTTCAGGCTATCGTAGCTGCCGGCGCTGTCCTTAATGCCGACGATATTCTCGTGTCGGGCCAGCTGGCGTGCCGTCTCCGGAGCAATGGTGTTCCCGGTGCGGGCGGGAATGTTATAAAGAAAAAGCGGGACGCTCAGCGCGTCGGCGATCGCCGTATAGTGGTTAATCAGCTCTTCCTGCTTCAAGGGTACGAACCACGGGGTAATGGCCGATACCGCGTCAACCCCGAGGCGGGCGATCTGCTGGCCCAGCCGGCGAGTCTCACGGGTGGAAATCTCCCCGATATGCGCTACCACCGGCGCGCGTCCGGCGGCTTCTTCCACGCAGGTTCTGGCGACGGCGATCTTCTCCTCCTCATTGAGGACAAAAAACTCGCCATTGGTGCCGCCGCAGAAAATCCCGTTGCCTGCGGCGAGCTGGCGCTGCACCTGCTGGCGTAGCGCTGGCAGGTTAAGGGCTCCCTCGGCGGTAAAAGGGGTGACGATGGCGGTGAGTACGCCGCTAATGGCTCTCCTCATTTTCTTTCTCCTGTTAGGCATGTTCTGGAAACAGCGTTTGATAGATAGCCGCAATCTCTTCGCGGCTGACGCTGCAGGGGGCGTTGTTCATCAGGCGCTTGACGTTTTGCGCCGCTGCGCTGAGAGCAGGGATGCTCTCCCTGGGCACGCCGAGCGCGGCAAGGTTGTCCGGCAGGGGCAGTCGTTTCACCAGCGCCGCCAGCCACGCGACCAGCGCATGGGATTTCTCTTCCTCACTGAGCGTGCGATCTGCGTCGGGGATCAGATCCCAGACCTGAGCGAATTTTGCCACCGCGTGGGGGCGGACCACCCGCATGCAGGGCGCCAGCAGAATGGCGTTAGCCACCCCGTGCGGCAGGTGCCAGGTACCGCCAAGCGGATAGGAGAGCGCATGCACCAGATGGGTGCCGGCATGGTTGATCGCCGCGCCGCCGTACCACGAGGCCCAGAGCATCTCCAGCTTCGCCGTCAGATCCTGCGGCTGATCCACCGAGCGTTCGATATGCCGCACCAGCTTGTGTAAACCGATTAACGCCGCGTTGTCGCTCACCGGATTGGCGACGGTGGAGGTAAAGCACTCCAGCAGATGACACAGGGCATCGATGCCGGTCGACGCCGCGATGCTGGCCGGCATGCTGGTGGTCAGCTCCGGCAGCAGGGCGACATAGTCCGGCAGCAGCACCGGGGAGATGATCCCCACTTTGGTCTGCTGCTCGGGGATCGCCAGAATGGCGTTCGGCGTCGCTTCGGAGCCGGTGCCGGCGGTGGCCGGGATCAACAATGAGCTAATCCGTCGTTGCGGCAACTCGCCTGCCAGCATGGCCGTCAGAGAGGGCGCCTCAGTATGCAGGAGCACCGAGAGCAGTTTCGCCACATCCAGTACGCTCCCCCCGCCGATGCCCACGATCATCTGGGGCTGACTGGCGCCCAGTTGGCTGACAATCTGCGCCACATCGTGATGGCTGGGCTCTGCCGGTACTGTGTCAATGACCTCAACCTTACGCCCTTCGGCCGCCAGCAGGCGATGGATCGCCTGGGTCGCTTCCAGCGCGCCAACGTTCTGGTCGGTCACCAGCAGGATGCGGGTTTTACCTGACAACAGCGGGAGCAGGGCCGTTGAGGCGCCCGCCCCGCTGATGATTGTGCTGTGTATCGTCGCCACGCGTTTCTCCTTGGTAGTAATTGATTGAATTCAATCATTCATGAATCGTGTCACTCGTCTGGTGGGGAAAAGTTATAATTTATACGGCAGTTTAATAACTTGAGCTTGCTCGCATTTAATCAAATATGATTGAATATAATCAGTTTCAGATTTTCATCGACCACAAGGCAGAACAATGAACGATGGTAATAACCAGGTGCTGGTGCTGGCAGATGACTTTACGGGAGCCAATGACGCCGGTGTCAGCCTCGCTGAGGCGGGCATGTCGGTGGAAGTGGCCTTCAGCGCCGGGCAACCATCAACCGCCCGGGCGTTAATTCTCAACAGCGACAGCCGGGCAATGAGCGCCGCCGCCGCGGCGGACAAGGTCACCGGTCTGCTGCGCGGCGCGGCAAGATTCGTCCCGCACTGGCAGGTAAAGAAGATCGACTCCACGCTGCGCGGCAACCTTGGCGGCGAACTGGAGGCAATGATGGCGGCGCACGGCTGCCGGCTGGCGGTGGTGGCCCCGGCGTATCCGGCGGCCGGGCGGCATACCCGGGACGGGCGCTGCTATGTGCATGGGGTGGCCCTCGATCAGACCGAATTTGCCAGCGATCCGAAAACGCCCGTGAGCCGGGCGGAGATTAGCGAAATTATCGCCATGCAGAGCCGTCTTCCCTGTCTGACGTTGAACGCTGCCCGGCTTCCGGCGGCATTAGCGACGGCGGGCGAGGAGAAGCGAGTGTTGATTGTCGACGCCTGGGAAGACAGCCATCTGGACCAGGTGATCGACGCCGTTGCGCCCCATGCGCGGGAGACCCTGCTGGTCGGCTCGGCGGGACTTTGCGAGGCGCTGGCGCGCCGCCTGCGCCGCAGCGAGCAGGGGCCGCTACTGGCGCTGGTTGGTTCGATGAGCGAGATGGCGCAGCGCCAGGTCGCTGCGCTGCAGGCTCATTCCCGAGTGAGAAAGATCGAAATAGATGTCGAACAGGCCTTTAGCAGATCGCCGAAGGAGGAAGCCTCGCGGATCGCCGAGGTGCTGCGTGAGGGTCATCACTGTGTGGTGACCACCCGCCCGAATAACGCCGCCCGGCACGGGATTGAAGCCCAGTGCCGCGAACATGGCCTCACCCGCGCGGCCTACGGGGAGCACATCTGCGCCTGGCTTGCCGACGTCACGGCGCAGGCGGTGGCGCTGTGCCCACCGGGCGCCCTGTACCTCTCTGGCGGCGATGTAGCCATCGCCGTCGCGCACGCGCTCGGCGCCACCGGATTTCAGATCCGTGGGCGGGTGGCGCAGTGTGTGCCTTACGGGCACTTTCTCGGCGGTCGCTGGTCGCGGCCGGTGATGACCAAAGCAGGGGGATTCGGCACCGACACTACGCTGTTAAATGTTGTGAATTTTATTGAGGAGAAACTGAGTGTCTAACATGATTGCAGTGACAATGGGCGACCCGGCAGGGATTGGTCCGGAGATTATTATCAAATCCCTCGCCGAAGGGGCGCTGAGCGGCGCGCCGGTGGTGGTGGTGGGCTGCGCGCAGACGCTGCGGCGGATCCTGGCGCTGAATATTACGCCGCGGGCGGAGCTGCGCATCATTGACCATCCCGCCGAGGCGAGTTTTTCCCCAGCGACCATCAACGTTATTGATGAACCGCTCAGCGACCCGCAGGGGCTGCGCCCTGGCGAAGTTCAGGCCCAGGCAGGGGACCTCGCGTTTCGCTGCATCAGGCGGGCGACCGCGCTGGCGCTGGACGGCGCGGTCGCGGCCATCGCTACCGCGCCGCTAAATAAAGAGGCGCTGCATCTCGCCGGGCACGCTTTCCCCGGCCATACCGAACTGCTGGCCCACCTGACGCAGACCACCGATTACGCCATGGTGCTCTATACCGAGAAGCTCAAGGTTATCCATATCACTACTCATATCGCCCTGCGCCAGTTCCTCGATACCCTCAACCAGCCGCGAATCGAGACGGTGATTGGCGTAGCGGATCGGTTTTTGCGCCGGGTCGGCTATCAGCGTCCGCGCATTGCGGTTGCCGGCGTTAACCCGCACGCCGGGGAGAACGGCCTGTTTGGCGATGAAGAGATCCGCATCGTCGCCCCGGCGGTCGCCGCCATGCAGGCGCAGGGGATAGAGGTCACCGGCCCCTGTCCACCGGACACGGTGTTTATGCAGTGTCACGAAGGTATGTACGACATGGTGGTGGCGATGTACCACGATCAGGGGCATATCCCGCTGAAGCTGCTCGGGTTCTATGATGGGGTGAATATCACCGCCGGGCTGCCGTTTATCCGTACCTCAGCGGATCATGGCACCGCGTTTGATATTGCCTGGACAGGTAAAGCGAAGTCTGAGAGCATGGCAACCTCCATTGAGCTCGCCATGCACATCGCGCAGGAATAACATGAAGGGATATAACCGGTTAGAGCAGATTATGGACTTCCTGAAAAGCCATAATCTGGTGACAGTCGACCAGCTGGTGGCGGCGACCAACGCCTCGCCGGCCACCATTCGTCGCGACCTGATCAAACTCGATCAGGAAGGGGTGATCAGCCGTACACATGGCGGGGTGACGCTGAACCGGTTTATTCCTTCCCAGCCGACGACGCTGGAGAAAGCCCAGCGCAGTCCGCTGGAAAAGCAGGCTATCGCCAGCGCGGCGGCCGCGCTGGTGAAGGCCGGCGACGCGATTGTGCTTGACGCCGGCACCACCATGATTGAGCTGGCGCGGCAGATCACCCATCTGCCGCTGCGGGTGATCACCAGCGATTTACATATCGCGCTGTTTTTGTCGGAATTTAAGCAGATAGAAGTGACGATTATCGGTGGGCGCATCGATGACAGCAGCCAGTCGTGCATCGGCGATCACGGCCGCCGCCTGCTGCAGACCATCTGGCCGGACCTTGCCTTCGTCAGTTGCAACGGCTGGGACCTCGAGAAGGGGATCACCGCCCCGACGGAGGAGAAGGCTGCCCTGAAACGTGATCTGATGGCTAATGCCCGGCGGCGCATCCTGCTGGCGGACAGCTCCAAATACGGCGCCTGGTCACTGTTCAATATTGCCCCGCTGGAGTCGTTGACCGATATCGTCACCGACGCCCATCTGCCGGAGGCGACCCGCGAGGCGCTGGTGACCCTTTCCCCACAGCTGATCATTGCCGACTGACTTGCAGGCTGCCGTCAGGGCAGACGGGCAATATTGGCCTTGATCACCGCCATCGACTGGCTGAACTTCGCCTGCTCCTCGGCGGCCAGCTGCAGTTCAATAATCTGCTCCACGCCACCCTGGGCCAGCACCGCCGGCACCCCAGCCGCCGCGCCGCTGACCCCGTATTCACCGTCAAGAATGCAGGAGACCGCCAGCGCGCGGTGGCTGCCGGTGAAGATATTGCGGCAGATCTCGGCGATGGTGCCTGCCACGCCATATTCGGTGCAGCCTTTACCCGCGTAGATCTCAAACCCCAGTTTTCGTACTTTTTCGGCCATTGCCTCGCGGTCGAGCGGGTGGCCAGTGCGCTGCTGGTAGAGGTCGGCGATCGGCGAGCCATACACCGAGGAGTGTGACCATACCGGAAACTGGGTATCGCCATGCTCGCCGAGGATAAAGGCGTCGATGCTCTGGGCGCCAATATCCAGCTCCTGCGCCAGCAGGCGACGCAGGCGGGTGGTATCCAGCCAGACCCCGGTGCCCAGCACCTGACTGCGCGGCAGGCCAGAGAGCTGCCATACCTGCCAGGTGATGATGTCGCAGGGGTTGGTGGCCACCAGAAAGATGCCGTTAAACCCGTTGGCCATCATCGTCGGCACAATACTTTTCACAATCTTCGCCGTCGTGGTCAGTTCATCCAGCCGACTCTGACCGGGGCGCAGCGCACCGCCGGAAACGGTGATCACCGCGATATCGACATCAGCGCAGTCGCTGGCTTCCCGGGTGGAGATGGTCATCATCCCCGGCAGATAGGCCGCGGCATCGCTGAGATCCTGAGCATGGGCCTCGGCGCGCTGTTGGTTAAGGTCGACGAGGATCAGCTCCTCGCAAATGCTCTGGTTGAGCAGGGCGTAGGCCGCCGACGCGCCGACATTGCCGGCGCCAATAATCATCACTTTACGGGCTTTGGTGTGCATATTCAGATCTCAAGTACGAACGGCAGGGGATAAAATTACTGTGTTTCAGCGAGTTAGCGCAAGAGGTGGGCAGCAATATAAGTTAATGCTATGGCGGAAACGGGCCGAGGGCGCGCTACAGTGGCGTAAAAAAAGGAGTTCACCTATGTATACCGTTACCGACATCGCCCCCACCGACGCAGAATTTACCGCCCTGATTGCCGCTCTCGACGCCTGGCAGGAGACACTCTATCCGGCAGAGAGCAACCATTTGCTGGACCTCAGCCAGCTGCCGCCGCAGACGGTGATCGCCCTGGTCATCCGCAGCGCGCAGGGCGAGGCCGTTGGCTGCGGGGCTATCGTCCTCAGTGAGGAAGGTTTCGGCGAGATGAAGCGGGTCTATATCGATCCGCAGCACCGCGGACAGCAGCTGGGAGAAAAGCTGCTGGCGGCGCTGGAAGCGAAAGCGCGTCAGCGTGACTGTCATACGCTGCGGCTTGAAACCGGTATCCATCAGCATGCGGCCATCACCCTCTACACGCGCAACGGCTACCAGACCCGCTGCGCGTTTGCGCCGTATCAGCCCGATCCGCTCAGCGTGTTTATGGAGAAACCGCTGTTTGCCGATCTTCGTTCAGCAGCGCTATAAACGCCTCCAGCTGGCGGGTTTTGGCGCCCCGGCGCCACACCAGCCAGGTGGTTAACCAGCGCCACTCTTCGGCTAGCGGCCAGGCGGAAACCTGCTGATGACCGGGCATACTCTCCAGCATACTGCGCGGGATCAACGCCAGGCCCGCGCCGGCGATCACGCAGGCCAGCATCCCATGGTAAGACTCCATCTCGTGGATCCTGCCCGGGGTTGCTCTGTCGGCATGGAACCAGCTCTCAAAATGCCGGCGGTAGGAGCAGTTGGCGCGAAAGGCGTAAACGTTGGCCCCGTTCACTTCGCTGGCGCGGTCGATGGGCGCGTGGCCGTATGGGGCGACGATCATCATCTCTTCCGGGAACACCGGCAGCCCCTCCAGACCCGGATGCACCAGCGGGCCGTCAACGAACGCGGCGCTCAGGGCGCCCTCCAGCACGCCGTCGATCATCGTCCCGGAAGGGCCGGTGGAGAGCGCCAGGTGAATTTTCGGGTAGCGCTGATTAAAGTGGGCCAGGGTGGTGGGGATCCGTACCGCCGCGGTGCTCTCCAGCGAACCAAGAGAAAACAGCCCCTGGGGTTCGTCGCCCGCCACCACCATCCGCGCCTCGTCCACCAGGGCGAGGATCTGCTGGCTGTAGCGCAAAAAGCTGTGTCCCGCAGGCGAGAGGCGCAGGCGCTGGTTCTCGCGGATAAACAGCTCAACGCCGAGGTCTGCCTCCAGCTGGCGGATGCGGGTGGTGAGGTTGGACGGCACGCGATGCACTTTCTGGGCCGCCTGGGTAATGCTGCCGGTGGTGGCGACAGCGTTAAACATCTCTAGCTGAGTCAGGTCCATACTATTCTTCTTTTGTGAATGCGTTGCTTAATATTATTCATTTTCAATGAATGGAAAGGTAAGCCAGAATACGGTTACTTCGCAAGCAACGAGAGAGAGAATAACGATGAATTTATCTGCAACGCACGCGGTTTCCGTCAACCCGACTACCGGTGAGGTGGTCTCCTCGCTGCCCTGGGCCAGCGAACGCGAGGTCGATGCGGCTATCGCTCTCGCCGCGGCAGGCTATCGCCAGTGGCGTCAGACGCCGCTCGCCGAGCGCGCTGATGCGCTGCGCCGCATCGGGGCCGCGCTGCGCGCCCGCGGGGAAGAGGTGGCCCAGATGATCACCCTCGAGATGGGCAAGCCGATCGCTCAGGCGCGCGGCGAGGTGGCGAAATCCGCCAACCTCTGCGACTGGTACGCCGAGCACGGCCCGGCGATGCTGGCGACGGAAGCCACCCAGGTGGAAAATAACCAGGCGGTGATTGAGTATCGTCCGCTGGGCGCCATTCTGGCGGTCATGCCGTGGAACTTCCCGGTCTGGCAGGTGCTGCGCGGCGCGGCGCCGATCCTGCTGGCCGGCAACAGCTACCTGCTGAAGCATGCCCCGAACGTGATGGGCAGCGCCCGCCTGCTGGACGAGATTTTTGCCGCCGCCGGCCTGCCGGATGGCGTGTTCGGTTGGGTGAACGCCACCAATGACGGCGTTTCGCAGATCATCAATGACGACCGCATCGCGGCGGTGACCGTCACCGGCAGCGTCCGCGCCGGCAAGGCGATTGGCGCCCAAGCGGGGGCGGCGCTGAAGAAATGCGTGCTTGAGCTGGGTGGCTCCGATCCCTTTATCGTGCTCAACGATGCCGACCTGGATGAGGCGGTGAAGGCCGCCGTCACCGGCCGCTATCAGAACAGCGGCCAGGTGTGCGCCGCGTCGAAACGCTTCATCCTCGAAGCCGGCATTGCCGACGCGTTCACCCGCAAATTCGTCGACGCCGTGGCGGCGCTGAAGATGGGCGACCCGCGCGATGAGCAAAACTACGTCGGACCGATGGCGCGTTTCGACCTGCGCGATGAACTGCACCAGCAGGTGACCGCGACCCTTGATGAAGGGGCAACTCTGCTGCTGGGCGCGGAAAAAATCGAAGGGGCGGGCAACTACTATGCGCCAACCGTGCTGGGCAATGTCACCGCCGGGATGACCGGTTTTCGTCAGGAGCTGTTTGGTCCGGTAGCGACCCTCACCACCGCTCGCGACGCTGACCATGCACTGGCCCTCGCCAACGACAGCGAGTTTGGCCTGTCGGCAACTGTCTACACCACCGACGAGGCGCAGGCCCAGCGCTTCGCCCGCGAGCTGGAGTGCGGCGGCGTCTTCCTCAACGGCTACTGCGCCAGCGACGCCCGCGTGGCCTTCGGCGGCGTGAAGAAGAGTGGTTTTGGTCGCGAGCTGTCGCATTTTGGTCTGCACGAGTTCTGTAATGCGCAGACTGTCTGGAAAGACCGTCGCTAATCAACGTTAGCCCCCTGACGACCGTCGCCCACCTCTGCTATACTCGCCCACCAAATTTCGATGGTGGGCAAGGAGCTGCATGTGGCGGCGGTGATCAATAACGCAATGCTGGAAGCCATTCTGGCAGAAATCAGGCCGCTGATTGGCCGCGGTAAAGTGGCGGATTACATTCCGGCGCTGGCCAGCGTCAGCGGCGATAAGCTTGGCATTGCGATCAGTACGGTAGACGGGCAGCACTTCGCCGCCGGCGATGCGCATGAACGTTTTTCCATCCAGTCTATCTCCAAGGTATTGAGCCTGGTGGTGGCCATGAACCACTATCAGGAAGAGGAGATCTGGCAGCGGGTGGGGAAAGATCCCTCCGGCCAGCCCTTTAACTCCCTTCTGCAGCTCGAGATCGAGCAGGGCAAACCGCGAAACCCGTTTATCAACGCCGGGGCGCTGGTGGTCTGCGACATGCTGCAGAGCCGGCTCAGCGCCCCGCGTCAGCGGATGCTGGAGATTGTCCGCCGCCTGAGCGGCGTGGCCGATATCGCCTACGATCCGGTGGTGGCCCGCTCTGAGTTCGAGCATTCGGCGCGCAACGCCGCCATCGCCTGGCTGATGAAATCCTTCGGTAACTTCCATAACGACGTCGCCACCGTGCTGCAGAACTATTTCCACTACTGTTCGCTGGAGATGAGCTGCGTTGAGCTGGCGCGAACCTTCCTGTTCCTCGCCGATCGCGGTATCGCCCCGCACCTGGAGGCACCGGTTATCGCGCCCATTCAGTCCCGTCAGGTGAATGCCCTGATGATGACCAGCGGCATGTACCAGAACGCCGGCGAATTCGCCTGGCGCGTTGGCCTGCCGGCGAAATCGGGCGTCGGCGGCGGAATTGTGGCGATTGTGCCGCAGGAGATGGCGATCGCCGTGTGGAGCCCGGAGCTTGATGACGCCGGGAACTCGCTGGCCGGCGTGGCGCTGCTGGAAAAACTGACTCAGCGGATGGGGAGGTCGGTGTTCTGATGGTTGAGCAGGATCGGTTGTTTGCCCGTCTGGCGCGCTCGACGTTTCGTTCACGCTTTCGACTCGGGGTCAAAGAGCGGCAATACTGTCTTGATAAGGGGCCGGAGATCATCGACCAGCACGCTGCGGATTTTATCCGCCAGCGGCTGGCGCCCGCCGAACCGATGAACGACGGTAAGCAGACGCCGATGCGCGGCCATCCGGTATTTATCGCCCAGCATGCGACCGCCACCTGCTGCCGCGGCTGTCTGGAAAAATGGCACGCCATTCCCCACGGCCGCGCGCTGAGCGAGCAGGAGCAGCGCTATGTGGTGCAGGTGATCCATCACTGGCTGGTGCTGCAGATGAACGGCCCGTCTGTGCGGTAATCTGCATTTGATCGGCGCCGGAGTATGCCTGATAAATATTCTCATGTTATGATAATCCGCTAACTAATTATTAACATAATAATTGCCTGAAACAATTAGACGGATAATTACTGAATGTCTTCACTGTCGATTCGGTCATTTACGCTGTTTCGTGAAGAGCAGCCCGTGCGCGACGCACTGGTATTATTCACGTTAACGCTACTACTGCATTTTCTGGGGGCCATGCTGCGCCTGGTGCAGGAGCTCTCATTCTTCTGGCCGCTCAATGCCGTGATGGCCGGGATCTTTGCGCGCTATGTCTGGCTTAATCGCAGCTATTTTTATGCCGTCTGTTTTGCGGCAATGCTGGTTTATGACGGACTCACTTCGCGCTGGGGGATGGGCTTTGCCTCATTGCTGATTAATTTCTCCAATATTGTCTTTATTGTGGTGCTGGCGCAGCTGGTGCTGTGGGATAAGCGACGCGCCGACTCCATGCCCGGCCCGATTAATGCGCTTAATTTATTCTGTTTTTGCCTGTTTGCCGCCTTATTGTGCGCCGCCGTCGGCGCCCTGGGGTCGGTGGATGTTGAACGCGCCACCTTTATTCCCCAACTGGCAGACTGGTTTAGCGAACAGTTCTCGACAGCGGTGCTGATCCTGCCGTTTATTCTGACCCTGACGTTGCCTTCGGCATTAAGCGGTTTTCGTTTTCGCCAACTGCTGCCCGCGCTGGCGCTGGTGCTGTCGATAGCCCTCGGCGTGGCGGTGGGCGGCGCCGGCAGCATTACCTTCCCGTTGCCGGCCCTGATCTGGTGCGCCGTTCGTTATCCGCTGCCGCTGACCTGCCTGTTAACCTTTCTCACCGGCATCAGCGAGATATTGCTGGTCGCCAACTCGTTAATTCACTTTTCGCCGGATGCGCGAATGCAGCCGTGGCAGCTGTTCTCCACCCGCCTCGGCATTGCCGCTATGCTTATTAGCCCGGTCATTGTCGCTTCCAGTGTCGAAGCGATTAACACGCTGGTGAAACAGCTGGCCCTGCGCGCCGATTTTGATTTTCAGACCCGGGTGTATTCCCGTTCCGGACTGAGCGAGGCGCTGAAGCGTCAGGCGTTGCCCGCCGATAAGCTGCTGACGGTGATGGTGCTGGATATCGATGGCTTCAAACGGGTGAATGATGCTCTGGGCCATGAAGGCGGCGATTGCGTATTGACTCAGTTTGCCCAACAGGTTCGGCAGCTGGTGGACGAGCAGGGGATGGTTGCCCGCATTGGCGGTGAAGAGTTTGCGGTGGCGGCGGTCGTCGACAGTACCCAGCAGGGCTATTTACTGGCGGAAAAAATCCGCCACGGGGTGGAGTCGCAACCCTTCGGCCTGGGGCAGAATCCAATTCATCTGACCATCAGCATGGGGCTGGAGACGCGCGAGGTGGGGCACGCTCGCATCACGGAGCTGTTTAACCAATTGCTGATGGCGGCAGACGAGGAGATGGTCAAAGCCAAACAGACCGGTCGCAATCGCATCTGTATGCCAGCGCTAACCGAAAGTGCGCCATAAGAAAATCCTATACGGAATCCGCTTGTGTTAATTTTTGGTTAAAAACATAGTGATGTGGTCAATTACAGGGAGCTTCCATGACCACATCCTTTTCACTGCGCACGCTGTCGCGTGACGATATTTTGCACCACCTCCCGGCATTAAGCGATATCCTGGCAAGCTGCGTCAACGGCGGCGCCTCGGTAAGTTTTATGCTGCCCTTTAGCGCGCACACGGCCACCACTTTCTGGCAACAGACCGCCGACAGCGTGGCGGCCGGCGAGCGCATCGTGCTGGCGGCCCTCGACGCGGATGAACGGCCCGTCGGTACCGTGCAACTTATTACCCGCCAACCGGAAAACCAGCCCCATCGTGCGGATGTCGCCAAACTTTTGGTTCACCAAAATGCCCGCCGCCAGGGGATTGCCAACGCGCTGATGAGCGAGCTAGAGCATGTTGCCCGACAGGAAGGGAAGACGGTGTTGGTGCTGGACACGGCAGCCGGTAGCGGGGCGGAGCAGTTCTATGTCCGCTGTGGCTGGGAAAAAGTGGGGGAAATCCCGCGCTATGCGCTGATGCCTGACGGAGAGATGACCGCCACCTCACTGTTCTATAAGTTTTTGCCCTGACGGTCGCTATTGCAGAATGCTTTGATCAAAACGGGGTTTCACTGGTAGAAAAACCTGATAACTTATTGGACCAATTACTCAGGTTGTATGACTACTATTAGAGGGAACCCATTGTGAAAACATTAAACCGTCGTGATTTCCCCGGCGCGCAGTACCCTGACCGTATCATCCAGTTTGGTGAAGGCAATTTCCTGCGCGCATTCGTTGACTGGCAGATAGATCTCCTCAACGAGCATACCGACCTGAATGCGGGCATCGTGGTCGTCCGTCCTATTGCGACGGATTTCCCGCCTTCACTGAGCACCCAGGACGGCCTTTACACCACCATTATTCGCGGTCTGAACGAGCAGGGTGAGGCGGTGAGCGACGCGCGCCTGATCCGCTCGGTCAACCGGGAGATCAGCGCTTACGCTGACTTCGACGCTTTTTTACGTCTGGCGCATAACCCGGAGATGCGGTTTGTCTTCTCCAATACCACTGAGGCGGGCATCAGCTACCATGCCGGGGATCGTTTTGACGACGCGCCGCCGGTCAGCTATCCGGCGAAACTGACGCGTCTGCTGTTTGAACGCTACCAGCATTTCGCCGGTGCGGCCGACAAGGGATGGGTGATTATTCCCTGCGAACTGATCGATTATAACGGCGAGGCGCTGCAGGCGCTGGTGCTGCGCTATGCTGCTGAGTGGCAGCTGCCGCAGGCCTTTATCCGCTGGCTGACCTCAGCGAACACCTTCTGTTCAACGCTGGTGGATCGCATCGTAACCGGCTATCCGCGTGATGAAGTGGCGGCCCTTGAGGCACAGACTGGCTATAAAGATGCCTTCCTTGATACCGCCGAGCATTTCTACCTGTTTGTGATCCAGGGGCCTGCCTCGCTGGCGGCCGAGCTGCGTCTCGATAAACTACCGCTGAATGTGCGCATTGTGGACGATATCAAGCCGTATAAAGAGCGCAAAGTGGCGATCCTCAACGGGGCGCACACCGCGCTGGTGCCGGTGGCCTTCCTGGCCGGGATCGACACCGTGGGTGAGGCGATGAACGATGCGGAGATTTGCGCGTTTGTCGAAAAAGCGATTTATGACGAGATTATTCCGGTGCTGGATCTGCCGCGCGATGAGCTTGAGTCATTTGCCAGCGCCGTGACCGGGCGCTTCCGTAACCCGTATATTAAACATCAGCTGCTTTCGATTGCGCTCAACGGCATGACCAAATACCGCACTCGCATTCTGCCGCAACTGCTGGCAGGGCAGCAAAAGAGTGGGCAACTGCCGCCGCGGCTGACTTTTGCCCTGGCAGCGCTGATCGCCTTCTACCGGGGAGAGCGGGAGGGGGAACGCTATCCGGTACAGGATGACGACGAATGGTTGGCGCGATACCAGACGCTGTGGGCCCGACATCGCGATCGCCAGATGAGCACCCGTGAGCTGGTGACTGCCGTGCTCAGTGTGGAAGCTCACTGGGAGCAGGATTTGAGCCAGATCCCGGGTCTGGTGGAGCAGGTGACTGCCGACCTCGATGCTATCCTGTCTCGCGGTATGCGCGATGCTGTACAGCCCTTGTGCTGATAGCGGACGTCATTCACCCGGCTGCGGCCGGGTTTTAAAGCCCTTTAATTAGTTACAACATGCTTTTTTATCACAGCTATCAAGCCGGTCGGTCACTCCGCTGCAAAATGCACCTGGCAGCGAATGCTGGACGAGAACTCCCCGGTGCTGGGCAGGGTGGCTGTGGTCGATGATACGGTGGTGGGGTTCGCCATCTGCATTCTTCACGAGGGAACCTGGGTCACCACGCCCATCTGCTATCTGGAGGATCTGTTTGTCGATCCTGCCTTCCGTGGACAAGGCATTGCCAGAACAATCATTAAGTCGCTGCAAACCGAAGGGGCAGACAAAGGCTGGTCACGGTTGTACTGGCATACGCGCCGTGATAATCCCGCCCGTCATCTGTATGATGAGTTTACCCCGGCTGACGATTATGTGCGCTACAGGATCACGCTTGGGTCCTGAAGCGGTAAGAGGTTGTTAAGCTTTTCCCGCTATAACAGGGGAAACCGGCTCAGGAGAAGCAACGATGGAAAAACGTCTCGACACAGTGGTCAATCTGATTATGTTTCTTTCACTATTGGCTACGGCCTGGGATCTCTCACTGGTGCATCATCTCGCCTGGTAGCAAAGATATCGTGCTGAAACGCGGCGCCTCATGCGGCGCCGCCGGCGTTATTCATCCACCATCTTCCCTGCGCTAAAACTCCAGTCCTCCCGCTGGTTAAACTGGATAACCACCATCACGTCCTGCGGGCTGACCGCCATCTCATCGGCTAACCGCGCACAGAGCCGACGATAAAGCCTCTGTTTCTGCGCCCGGCTGCGCGGTTTACCGGCAAAAATATGAATAATAGCTAACTGAGATATTTTTAACCGGGCAGGGTGCGAGTGAATTTAAACAAAAATAGTAAAGTCAATATTACTATCAAGACCATCTTTTTATAAGTATATTGAAAGGCCAGATGATCATAAGAAATATATGCATGAACAATGAATGATCTAATAAAGGAAGGATCTGATTATGTATTATAGGGATTTCATTATTACCTCTATCGAGGCAGAGCGTATTCTGGCCATGAAATTTGATGAAGCATTTGCTGGAGTGAAAAAGAATGTTATTGATACACTGAATCAAATGGGAAATGGTATAACCCGTGCTTCGTATTATACTTCCTGCTTAATGAATAATTATCAGGATGTTTGCTCAAAGTTAAAGCAAGAGGACACAAGATTTATTGCAGGGCTGACGCAGTTAGTTAAAAACCGTGATATCATTTTCCAAATGATTAAAATATATATAGAAACCTACTTTCAAAATAAAAAAGAAGAAAAAGCTCAATATATTCTTAAGAAGCTTGTCGGGGCGGGAGTTTACCTATCATCAGCAGGGTTAACTAATCGGATTTTAATCATGGCAGTAGCAACCATGATTTGCCAGACTTCCAGGTTTAATACTGTTGTATATGGGCGTATCAACAGGGCAAGGTCATTAGTCCTTAAAGGGAGTGTAACTGCTACCGCAGTGGTATTGAACGTGTATGGATTGATACAGGATGCCGCAAATAGCGCTGACAATTTGAAAATGCATAATTCATTTTATTACAATGCCTTATATGCCAACCATCTGGAGATGATGTACTTTCTCATCGAACCTGTCATCACAGGAGTTCCTTATTTAAATCCGATGATTATTTCTGATGATGAACTTGCTGAATTACTTATTAAATTAATGAGGTGAATGGATGGGTTTCTTGAAAAGATGGTTAAAGGAAGAATTCATTCTTTTTTTATGGGGGTGGGGCATTGTATTATTAATCATTGTATTTAGCATGATTGCAGTCTCTCTTTTCCCTGACATTGCCATTAACTTAATAGGACTTTTTATTTTATTAATCATTGGGTTTCACGTTGTTGTTTGGTTTAAAGTTAAAAACTGATATGAAAGAGGAGGGGTAATGTCAAATCCAGCATATTTATGGTTAACTGATGAGAATGATTCGCCTATTATAGGTTCTTGCCTGATGCCCACACGTACAGGTTCCATCGAATTGCGCGCAGTGAATCATCATGTTTGGTTACCTACCGATAATAATACAGGAAAGCTGACGGGAACCCGTCTTCATACACCGGTTAAAATTCAAAAAGAGTTTGACAGAACAACACCTTTGTTATTTAGGGCTCTTTGTGAAGGTCGAACCTTAAAATCGGCAACGCTAAAAATGTACAGAATAAATGAGGCGGGACTGGAAATTGAATATTTTAACATAGCGATGGCGAATATTAAGATTACGGCAATCACACCAAATTTACATCCGGCCGGAATGACAAGTACTCACCTTGAAGACATTGATTTCCGTTATGAGACGATCACCTGGAGATACACAGAAGGGAACATCATGTATCGTGATTCATGGAACGATCGCTGTTGTGCCTGGTAGCAAATAATATAGTGCTGAAACGCGGCGCCTCATGCGGCGCCGCCGGCGTTATTCATCCGCCATCTTCCCTGCGCTAAAACTCCAGTCCTCCCGCTGGTTAAACTGGATAACCACCATCACGTCCTGCGGGCTGACCGCCATCTCATCGTCTAACCGCGCACAGAGCCGACGATAAAGCCCCTGTTTCTGCGCCCGGCTGCGCGGTTTACCGGCGAAAATATGAAACAGCACGAAGCGGGTGCTGCGTCCGTCGCTGAGGTAGTTCGGGTCGTAAATGCGCTGCTCGTCGGCGGCCTGCTCGATAAACTGAAATTTATCTGCTGACGGCACGTCGAACTCTGCCACCAGACACTCATGAAAGAGCGCCGACAATTGAGCAAACTCCGTGGGACGCCAGGCCGTGCCAAGCGATATGCGGGTCAGGGGCATGGTGTCTCCTGCTCATTCAGACAGGTCAGGGCGCTGGCCGCCGCCGGCCAGCCGGCATAGAACGCCAGATGGGTGAACAGCTCGACGATTTCGGCCTGGCTCAGGCCATTTTGATAGCCGAGAGCAATATGCCACGGCAGTTGCTGGGTTTTACCCAGCGCCGTCAGGGCAGAAAGGGTGATCAGGCTCCGTTCGCGGGGCGACAGATCGCGGCGAGCCCAGATATCACCAAACAGTACCGTTTCGGTCAGTTCGGCCAGTTTTGGCGCAATGGCGGCCAGGGTGTTGCGATTAACAGCGCTATTTTCCACAGTGACTCCCGTTATTGGGTGTTGAGATGGCAATCACTGTCGCATGCCGGGAAAGAGGTTGAATATCGCAATGTTCAGGATATTTCGTCCTGATAAACAGGATGATTTTTCACCCTGTTCTCCTTATTCATTGCCACGCTTAAGCGCTCATTCCGGTTAGACGTCGATTTTTCGCGCCACGATAAACAACCTGGGGAATCGCAGGAGCACCTTTCCGTTACACTGTAACGGATAGTGTTCGGCCAGTAGTTCGACATAGCGTGTCAGAAATGCGTTTCTGGACTGCTCGTCCAGGCCGGCCAGATAGGGACGCAATCCGGTCCCCTGCAACCAGTCGCTTATCGCCTGATGGGAAGCGAGGGGATGAAAATAGGTGGTGCGCCAGATATCAACTTCACAACCCTGACGGGTCAGCATGTCATACCAGGCGTCCGGCGGGAGTAAGGGCTGGCGCCCGCGGTCCGGTAATCCCTGCTCGTCGGCGACCTGGCGCATCAGGGTATGCGAAGGTTCCTGCCAGTTATCCGGCATTTGCACGGCCAGCGTCCCGTTGACTGCCAGCTGCGCCACCAGATGTGGAAACAGCATCTCATGATCCGCCAGCCACTGCAGAGAGGCGTTCGCATAGATCACGTCTACCGGTTGCGCAGGCCGCCAGCGGGCAATATCGGCGTCGATGAACTCACAGTCGGGTAAGGCCTGTGCCGCCTGAGCCAGCATGGCCGGGGAGTTATCGATACCGGTGATTGCCGCCAGCGGCCAGGCGGCGCGCAGCAGGCGGGTGCTGTTTCCCGGCCCGCAGCCAAGGTCGACAACGTGCTCAACCTGCAGATGGGCAATACGCGAGAGCAGGTCGGCCGCGGGGCGGGTACGTTCAGCGTCAAATTGCAGATACAAAGAAGGGTTCCAGTCAGCCATAGCGCGGTCCAGTGTGAGGGAAGACTGGGCAAAGCATAGAACGCCACAGGCCGACTGTCAGCCGCCGAATGTTACCAGCGGTAACCCACTTCGTGACAGTGTCACTAAAAGAATAAACATCAGTGGGCTTTTCGCGTCTGGTCGGTACGCTCAGGGAGGCGGTGGGATGGACAGTCACTGCGCCCGTTGCGGGCGCAGTGACTTATTCGGCGTTCTTGAGCGCTTCAGCGCGGCTGGCGGTGGCGTAAACAAAATCCAGCATCGGTTCGAGATCGGTGTCGTAACCGGCCTGAATGATTTTACCTCGCAGCCATTCAATTTCGCTGGTGATATCGGGCGGGAAGATGTTGTTATCCTGCGCCCGGCGCAGCCATTTCAGCAGAAAGTTATTCTTTCCTCTGATACCGCCCGATTTTTTCGACTTTCCGTGCATCTTCAGCGCGACCAGGACGCAGTAATAGAAATGAACGCGCTGATTAAAACTTTGGTGCATGTCTGTGTTTCCCGCCAGAATCAGGAATTCACCGTGTGGGTCAGTGATTCGGATTGGACTACGGCGCCGGGCTGGATCGTTGTGCGATCTCTGTTGTTCTCCGCTACCGTCCTTGCATCTGTTGTCAGACGCTGAGGAGGATGTTGGCATGGAAGCCGAATCGTCGTCAATTGCCGATTCGTTTTTTGCCCGCGGCGATCCGCGGGCCAGGGCTGACTACGTTCCTGAGACGGCTCGCTGTTGTCGCTGGACGCGTAAAATGAGCAGGAAAGCGAACACCACGACAATCGCCGCCAACAGATATAGCGTGGCGAGGTCGTAGAAGCCGGCGACCCATCCGGCCAGCGGCCCGGTGAGTCCCAGCGCCAGGTCAAGAAACGCCGAGTAGGTGCCGAGGGCGGTCCCCTGGTTTTGCTCTTCCACCTGTTTGACTGCCTCGACCCCTAGCGCCGGGAAGACCAGGGAAAAACCCGAGCCGGTGAGAAAGGCGCCGACGCCGGCCACCCAGGCTGACGGCGCCAGCCAGATCAGCAGCAGGCCGAGACACTCGATCACAAAGCAGACCAGCGAGACCGGGACCCCGCCATAGCGGGTAATGGTATTTCCCAGCACCAGGCGGACGCAGATAAAGCCGACGCTGAACAGGGAGAGGGTAAACGCCGCGCCCTGCCAGCTGTGCGCCGCAAAATAGAGGGTGATGAAGGTGGCGATAACGCCGAAGCCAACGGTACCAAAGGCCAGCCCCAGGCCATAAGGCCAAATTTTTCGTACCACTGCGTGAAAGGGCGCTCTGACACCGGCAGTCACGCTGACATCCTGGCGGGTGCGGGCGAACTGCAGGCCGATGGCGGCCACCACCACCACCACCGTGGCAAATCCGCTAATGCCGAAATAGTGGTTAAGGGTGACCCCCAGCGGCGCCCCGATCGCCATGGCGATATAGGTCGCCACGCCATTCCAGGAGATCACCCGCGAGGTATGGATCGCGCCGACGGTTTTGATCCCCCAGAGCGTGGCGCCGGTCGCGGTAAAGCTCTCGCCGACACCAAGAAACACCCGGCCCGCCAGCAGCGCGGCGATGGCCAGCATCGGCGTCGCCTGCAAAAGCACCGCCAGCAGGGTGAATGCACCGCTCAGCAAACAGCAGATGATCCCGAGACTGACCACTTTTTTCGGGCCCCAGATATCGGTATAGCGCCCGGCGTGCGGTCGACTGATCAGCGTTGAGATGTATTGCAGGCTGATCACAATCCCGGCGACAAAGGTGCTGTAGCCCAGCTGATAGTGAATGTATCCCGGCAGTACGGCCAGCGGCAGGCCGATGGAGAGATAGCAGATACAGGTGAAGACAACGATCGAAATGATGCGCAAATTGAGTTGCGTGGTGCTGACGGAAGTGCTCATAGGGATAAGTGATTAATACAAGGGATGTTTAGCATAGCGCGCCGCGAGGACGCTGGCGAGTCGCGAGGGCGTTTTATCTGTCACCGATGAAGTCGCCGTCTGTCCGAAGGGGCGCAACGGTCTGTACCGTCGATGATGTTGTGCATGCGCCCGCCATTAATCGGGTTTGCCGCTGGCGCCTGCGTACGGGCATGATGGCGTTAGCTTACCACCGCGTTCAGGAGAGAACATGTCCCACGATTTCGCTGATATTGACGTTTTGTTCATTGCGGGCTTCGGTCCCATCACCCGCAGCACGTCGCAAAGCCGTGACTTCTATTGTCAGGCGTTGGGTTTGCCGCTAAAGCCGATGCCGGGTAACGAGGCGTATCTCCTCAGCGAGCAGGATGCCATCGGCGGGGTGAAACATTTCGCGCTGTGGCCGCTGGCGCAGGCGGCGCAGTCCTGCTTTGGTCAGGACCAGTGGCCGGAGACGGAGCCGGTGCCGCAGGCATGGATTGAGTTTGAGGTCCGCGACCTTACTGCGGCGACGGCGCGGCTGCAGCAGCAGGGATACCGCCTGCTCGTCGCGGCGCGCGACGAACCGTGGGGACAGACGGTCACCCGATTGCTCAGTCCGGAAGGGCTGCTGGCCGGGCTCACGGTGACGCCGTGGCTGCGGGCGGAAGAGCCATAGCGCCCGCGCCGGACGCGGCGCAGGGCATATAGGGGAATTTATTGATTCTCCTCGTGATCGGAAGCGCTTCGTACTTCTCCCCAGGCGCGGTTTTGCAACACGGTGCGATAGCCGTCGCGGTCGACGAAAGTGACGCCATTGACCTCCCAGTAAGGGTTAAACGCCGTAACCCGCAGAAACCCGGCGGCGTCCATGGCGGCGCACTGTGCTTGCCATTCCGCCTGCTGTGGGTAATACAGCACCAGCAAATCTTCATCTCCTGGCGAGGGAGTGACGGGATGGTGGCGACAGTGGGTGAATTCCAGATGCCAGCCCGCGTCGGGCGCGCCGAGCATAATCCCGCTGAATCCTTCATGATCGGTAAAGCTGCCGAGTTGCTGAAGCCCCAGCCCGGCGCAATACATGCTGGCGGTGGCGTCCAGTTCACTGACCGGTCTGGCAATACGCATATGGCTGAACAACATAATGGCTCCCGTAAGCAAAAGCTCAAGTTGATACTGTACCGGTAAATCGGCCCGGCGTGTGTTAAGACGTGCCCGGGCGCCATTTTCTCTCTGTCAATACCATAGCGGATTAACGTCCGCCTTGCGCCGACATTCTCTCTTAATCATAATAAAAAAAGAATTATAAAATACTATTGTTCTTAATATGAGAATCATTGTGAGGTGGTGGATGAATAACAGATCGCGCCAGGCCATATGGCTGGCACTGGCTGGGTCGATAGTACTGATGATCGGCATGGGCTACGGGCGCTTTGCCTTCACCGGCGTGCTGCCGCTGATGCTTAATGAAGGTCTGTTGACCCTGCACCAGGGCAATCTCGCCGCGTCGGCCAATTACGCTGGTTATCTGGTCGGCGCGTTGCTGCTGGCGCGGGTACAGCCTGGGGCCGCCAGCCGACTGAGCATTATCTCCGCCGGGTTGACCATCGCCAGCCTGGCGCTGCTGGCCTGGGTGAGCTCGCCGTGGACCATTATTGCGCTGCGCGCCGTCGCCGGCGCGCTGAGCGCGATAACGCTGATTGCTGGTTCGCTGTGGCTGCTGGAACATATGGGCCATCATCACGGGGCGCCGTTGCTGTATGCCGGGGTGGGGCTGGGGATATTTATCTCTGCGGAGGGGATCGCCCTTGGACATGCCCTGAGCCTCACCAGCCAGCAGATCTGGCTGCTCTGCGCATTATGCGCCGGTCTGCTGCTGGCGCTGGCGATCCGTTGGCTGCTGACTCCGCCGGCTGCACTGGTGAGGGTTTCCCATGTTGAGACCTCCTTGCCTGAGGCCGGGAGCGATACGCGTCGCGCGGCGTGGCGACTATTGATGGTTTACGGCCTGGCGGGCTTCGGCTATATCATCACCGCCACTTATCTGCCGTTGTTTCTGTCTGGTTCGCTGCAGAGCGTTGACCCGGTCCATCTGTGGGCGCTGTTTGGTCTGGCGGCCGCGCCGTCCTGCCTTATCTGGCATAAGCTGGTGCTAAAGTGGGGGTACCGGCAGGCGCTGACCCGCAACCTGATCGTCCAGGCGCTTGGCGTGATCCTTCCAGCCTGCAGCGCTTCACTGCTGTTTTGCGTGCTAAGCGCGCTATTGGTGGGCTTTACCTTTATGGGCACCGTCACCATTGCGCTGCCGAAGGCAAAAAGTCTCAGCCATCAGGTGAGCTTCAATATGATTGCCGCGATGACTGCACTGTACGGCGTGGGACAGATTGCCGGGCCGCTTATCGCCGGCGCGCTGTATCAGATCGCGGCTTCATTTAACCCGGCGCTCTATGCCGCGGCGCTGGCGCTGCTGATTGCCGCAGGGCTGGTCTTTACCGAACGCCAGGCTTAGCCAATCGCCACGCTTTGCAGCAGCTTGCGCCACTCGTTAAGCGCGGGGGCGTTCAAGCCGCTGCGCCAGATAAGCTGGGTGGTCGCCTCACACAGCGGTTCGCTAAGGCAGTTTTCGGGAAGCGTCATCTGCGACAGCACGCTCTGCGGCAGCAGGCAGGCGTAGCGTCCGGAAGCCACGCAGGCGAGCATGCTGTGATAGGAGTTGACCTCATGCACCTCGACGGCCGCCTGCTGCTCCGCCAGCCAGCGTTCGCCCAGCGCGCGGTAGCTGCAGCCGCTGGCGAATGCCGCGAACCGCAGCGGGCCCGGGGTCTGCGGACGGACCAGCATCAGCGTTTCATAAAACACCGGGATGGATGCTAGCTCGGCGGGACAGGCCGGTTGACCATCGGCCCCAGGCGGCAGGCAGACCAGCGCGGCATCGAGGGCGGCGGTTAACACTCCCTCGGTTAACTGGCGGGTCGGTTGGGTGATGAGGGTGATATCCACCTGCGGGCACCGTTGTTGAAAGCGGGTTAGCAGCGGCGGCAGCCGGCTGGCGGCGGTCGCCTCCATCGCGCCCAGACGCAGACTGCCGCCTGGGGTTGTCGGATGCAGAGCCTGCTTTGCCTCTTCCGCCAGGCTCAGGATCCGCCGGGCATAGCTGAGAAACTGCACGCCCGCCGGGGACAACACCATTTTTTTGTTGCCGCGAACGAAGAGCTCAACGGCAAGCTCCTCTTCCAGCTGCTGAATGCGGGTCGTGATATTGGACTGTGCGCGGCCCAGCCGTTTTGCTGCCTGGGTGACGCTCTGCGTTTCTGCCACCTGAATGAAGATCTCTAGTGTGCTGTGGTTCATATTTTTCTTCTCAATACGATAATGATGTTGATCTTACCATCTTTAAAGGAGATGGTAAGCCTCCGGCACCGCTAATGCATGAGGAAACCATGAGCAACCCGCTGCTTTCGCTTATTGATATTGATTATCCCCTGATTCAGGCCCCGATGGCGGGCGTCTCCACCCCCGCGCTGGCTGCCGCGGTAAGTCATGCCGGCGCGCTGGGCTCGCTGGGGCTGGGTGCTTCAACCGTTGCCCAGGCGGAAGCGATGATAGTCGCCACCCGCCAGCTGACGGACCGTCCGTTCAATGTCAATCTGTTCTGCCATGCGCCCCCCCGGCGCGACGCCCGGCGGGAAGCCGACTGGGCAACAACTTTACGACCCCATTTTGCCCGCTATGGCAGTACGCCACCGGATTCGTTAAGCGAGATCTACCAGACATTTATCGGTCATGCGCCGATGCTGGAGCTGCTTCTCGACCTGTCGCCGGCGGTGGTGAGTTTTCATTTTGGTCTTCCTGAACGTGAGACGATCCAGCGTCTGCGACAGCAGCGGATTGTCACCCTGGCGACGGCAACCTCGCTCCAGGAGGCGCTGCTGATTGAACAGCAGGGGATCGACGTAGTGGTCGCTCAGGGCTATGAGGCGGGCGGGCACCGGGGGATCTTTGCTCCGCAGGAGCCTGATGCCCAACTGAGCACCTTCACCCTGGTGCAACTTCTGCGGCGTCGGCTAACCATCCCGGTGGTAGCCGCCGGGGGCATCATGGACGGGGCGGGGATCACCAGCGTAATGCAGTTGGGGGCGCAGGGCGTTCAGCTCGGTACGGCGTTTTTACTGTGTCCGGAATCGGCCGCCGGCGCCGGTTATCGCGCGGCGATCAACAACAGCATTGACGGACGTACGGTGCTGACCTCCGCGATATCCGGGCGTCCGGCACGCTGTCTGGCGAATGCCTTCTGTGCGCTGGGGGAAGCCTGTCCGGCGAGCGCCGTGCCGGATTATCCGCTGGCGTATGATATCGGCAAAGCGCTGGCCGCCGCCGCGAAAGCCCAGGGCGTTCATGAGTATGGCGCCCACTGGGCCGGGCAGGGTGTGGGGTTGATCCGCGAGTGTGACGCCGCCAGTCTGGTTCGTCAGCTGGCGGCAGAGTGCGGCTGGAACTAGTGTCTGACGGTTAGCGACGGTGGGCCAGGCTGCGCACCAGCCGATCGCCGGCCATTTGCACGCCCTGGACCATCGCCACCAGGATCAGCACCGTGCCAAACATGACTTCATTATTAAACCGCTGATAGCCGTAGCGGATGGCGAGGTCGCCGAGTCCACCGCCGCCGATCACACCGGCCATGGAGGAGAAACCAATCAGCATCACGATGGTCAGCGTGATCCCGGCCAGCAGCGTTGGCAGGGCTTCCGGCAGCAGGGATTTAAAAATCACGTGCCAGACGTTACCGCCCATCGACAGAATGGCTTCGATTCTCCCGTAGTCCACCTCGTCGAGCGCGTTTTCCGTCAGACGGGCAAAGAACGGAAAGGCCCCGATGGTCACCGGCACGATGGCGGCGGTGCTGCCCAGCGTGGTGCCGACGATCAGGCGGGTAAAGGGGATCAGGGCGATCAGCAGCACGATAAACGGCAGCGACCTGCCGATGTTGATCACCGCGCCTAACAGCGCGTTCAGTTTCGGCATCGGCGCCAGCCCGTTGGCGCGGGAAATAAATAACAGCACGCCGGTGGGCAGCCCGATCAGAACGGTAAACAGGGCCGCCAGGCCCACCATATAAAGCGTATCCAGCGTGCCGTCGAGTAATAACGGCCACAAATCTTCCCAGCTCATGCTACTCCGCATAATGGCCTCCCCTGAACGCCGTGACGGGTAAGAAAATCTTGTTCAGCCTGCGGGTCGTGCAGCAACGACTGGCGCAGCCGCGACCATGGGGTCACCAGCAGGTCGGCGAGTTTACCGCTCTCGACAATCTCGCCCTGTTCCAGCAGCGCCGCGTGGTCACAAATGGTTTTCACTACCTCCAGCTGGTGCGTAATCAACACGATGGTCAGATTGAGGCGCTGGTTAATATCCGCCAGCAGGGCCAGCACCGAGGCGGTGGTCTCGGGATCCAGCGCACTGGTCGCCTCATCGCACAGCAACACTTCCGGCCGGGCGGCCAGCGCCCGGGCGATGCCGACGCGCTGTTTTTGCCCACCGGAAAGCTGCGACGGGAAGGCGGCGGCCTTTTCGCTGAGATCCACCAGCTCCAGCAGTTCGCGCACCCTGGCCTCGCGAGCGGCCCTCGGCACTCCGGCAATCTCCAGCGGCACCGCGATGTTGTCAGCGACGGTGCGGGCATGCAGCAGATTGAAGTGCTGGAAAATCATCCCGGTGCGCAGGCGATAATCCCGCAGCGCCGCCTTGTTCAACTGGGTAATATCCTGTCCGTTCACCAGAATGCGGCCCGAGGTGGGCCGCTCCAGTAAATTGAGACAGCGGATGAGCGTACTTTTGCCGGCGCCACTGCGCCCGAGAATGCCGTATATTGCCCCTTTCGGTATCTGCAACGCGATATCGTTCAGCGCCGGTCGGCCGGTTCCGGCGTAGGTTTTGCTCAGCCCTTCGATGGTTATCATGACTGAGGGGCCACCGGGATCACCGAGCCGTTGTAGGTTTTACGGATAAACTCCGCCACCTGCGGTGACGTCAGATCTTTCGCCAGCGCCTTAATGCGCGGGTCATTCGCCAGGGCTGGGGTGGTCACCAGAATATTGGCGTACGGATTATGCTCGGCGCTTTCCAGCCCCAGGGCATCTTTCGCTGGCACCAGGCTGGCTTCCAGCGCGTAGTTACCGTTAATCACCGCCAGGTCGACATCGTCGAGGGAACGCGGGATCTGCGGTGATTCAATCTCCAGAATCTTCAGGTGTTTCGGGTTCTCGACAATATCCTTCGGCGTCGCCAGGGTGGTGGCCGGGTCGGTAAATTTGGGATCCAGCTTAATAAGCTTCTGCGCCTGCAGCAGGAACAGCGCCCGGCTCAGGTTGGTGGTGTTATTCGGCACCGCCACGGTGGCGTTTTCCGGCAGTGATGAGAAATCTTTATGCTTATGCGAGTAAATTCCCAGCGGCTCAATATGCACGGTGGCCGCGACGGCAAAGGTTTTACCCAGCGCTTTTTCCTGATCCTTCAGATAGGGAACATGCTGGAAGTAGTTGGCATCCACATCGCCACTGGCCAGCAGTTCATTGGCGTTGACCCCGCTGGTCAGCTCCACCACCTTCAGATCGAGGCTGGGATCGATTTTTTTGATGTAGTTGAGGATCTCCGCGTGGGGAACCGGGTCCGCGGCGACGCGCAGCGCGGCAGCCTGGGCAGACGTCCATGCCAGAGAAAGAGACAGTGCGACCCCTGCCAGTTTAAAAGCGGCATATTTCATGGTGTGTTCCTTTTTAGTTATGGTTAAACGATCAATTGCTCGGCGCGTTCGCGAAACACGTCCTGATAGTAGCGTTCCGCCACGTCCGGATGGGAACGCAGACGGCCCTTGAGATAATTCCAGCCGACATCGCGTAGCAGCGGATTGTGCGGGTCGCTGTCCGGACCTCGCGCTTCACGCGCCAGTTCGGGCGGCAGGGTGTAAACCGGCACCACCGCGTCAAGCTGGGCGCCGAGGAAGAAAGCGATGGAGAGGCGCTGCTGCTGCGCCGGCGGCGACACCACGCGATGGACGGTGGCGCGCAAATACCCGTTGGTCGCCAGCTCCAGCAGTTCGCCAATATTGACCACAAAGCTGCCGGCCAGCGGCACGGCGTCGATCCATTGTCCAGGCGCGACCTCTACCTGCAGTCCTTTCTGTTCGTCCTGCAGCAGGAAGCTGAGGAAACCGGAATCTTTATGGGCGCCGACGCCCTGGCTGCTTTGGGTCTCCTGCTGGCCGGGATAGCGGATCAGTTTGATATGCTCGTTGGGTTTCTCGCCGTAGAGCCGGTCAAAGGCATTCTCCGGGAGCTGCAGGGCTTCGGCAAAAGCGCGCAGCAGGCGGATGCCCACCTGGGTCATCTGCTGTTGCCAGTGAAGTAACACCGGTTTAAGCGACGGCAGGGCGGCAGGCCACAGATTCGGACCCTGCAGGCGCTGCCAGCGCGGGGCATCGTCGCTGAGGGTCAGCGCCGGGCGTTCGGCGCCGATATCAAACTGCTCTCGCCAGTCAGGCTGGCCGCGCGTCAGCTCTGAGGCCGCGCGGTTATAGCCGCGAAAATGCGGGGAGTGGATCATCGCTACCTGCTGTTTTTGCGCTTCATCGAGGGCAAAAAAGCGTTGGGACTGGCGCTGAACTTCATACTGAAGCGCGTCGTCCACACCGTGGTTGATCAAATAGAAGAAGCCGATGTCGCGGGCGGCGTGACGCAGGTCGGCCAGGAAGGCCGCTTTATCCGCGGGGTCCGCGTAGCGGGCCAGGTCGAGAATCGGCAGGGTGGTCGCGTTCATTGTGTTCTCCGAAAACGGGGTAATAAGTTATGGGTTGATTCAGGTTCAGGGTTCGGGCACAACAGCAGCGCATGGTGATTTCCTCTGTCCGGGGCTGAACACAGCTTGCCTCAAGGCCAAATAAGCAACCAATAACGTTATTTTCTAATTTATGACCGCGCGGGGTTCAGTGCTTTTGCGTTAAATAGATATAGGCGCAAAGCGCGTAATGAAGCCGGTTGCGCCCGTCGGTCAGAGCCAGTAAGGTAGGCGCACTTTTTTAATGCGGAACGGACGTATCGTAATGCACAGCTCGAAAGATCCCCTGCACGGCGTGACGCTGGAAGCGCTGCTCAATGCCCTGGTGGCGCGCTATGGCTGGGCGGAAATGGCCCGCCAGGTCAACATTAACTGCTTTAAAAGCGATCCCAGCATTAAGTCCAGCCTCAAATTTCTCCGCCGGACGCCGTGGGCGCGCAAAGAGGTTGAGGCCATGTATCTCGCCTCCCTTGATGATGACGCGCCGGTGGAGAAAGCGGATCCCTGGGCAAACTGGCAGAAAAAATAACCCTTACCACAGGACACCATCATGCAGAGCTGGAGCAGTAAAGATTTCACCGCCGACCGCGCGTGGGGCGCGCTGGATATCGCCAATTTTTCCGGGACCACCGTGCGTCTGCACTGGACCGACCAACCCTATATCTGGCACATCAACGATGGTCAGGAGGTGTTTGCCGTGATGGATGGTCAGGTGGCGATGCATGTGAAAGTCGACGGCGAGGAGCAGGTCATCATGCTGAACGCCGGCGATATCTTCTACGCCGAAGTGGGATGCGAGCATGTCGCCCATCCGCAGGGGGCGGCGCGTATTCTGGTGATCGAGAAAGAAGGGTCGGTCTGATCCCTCCGGCGGGCGGTTCTTAGCCCGCCGTTTCATCACCGGTTAGACTCAACATACCGCGTTGATATAAATCACTTATCCAGCTTTCGATATATTTAATTCTTGTTTGCCATTCCCTTCACCCCAGCACTATCTTTTGCCGCAAGCGCCTGAACAGGCACAATCGCGGGAGAGATCATGGCAACCTTGCAGTGGGACCACGCAGTACAGTTTGTGAATCAGCCGGAAGCGGCCATTCAGACCTTTGCCGACCAGCAGCTGCGGGCGGTGGCCGGAGGGCGACATCCGGGGTGGGGAACCCGCAATGCGCTGAGCTATTTTGGCCTGACCTATATCGAATTCCTCGCCATTTCCGACCCGGACGAACTGCGCGCCGCGACGGACAGGTTCCTGCTTTCGCGGGATGCCGAGCGGTTGCTGCCGGAGAACGAAGCGCTGTTTCGGGTGGCGCTGCGCAGCGACGACATCGAGGCCACTCATGACCAGTTGCGTCGCAAGGGGTTGGCGGTATCACCGATTGTCGATGGTCAGCGCAACGATCCGCAGGGCAATATCATCCGCTGGCGGATCTTCACCATCGATGGCGACACTGACGGGCTGGTCTATCCATTTGTGCTGCAGTGGGGAGAAGACGATACCACCCGGCTGGCGCGGCTGCGCGCTCAGGAACTGGACGTGCCGCACCCGCTGGGCGACATTGCGCTTGAGCAGGCGGTGTTCGAGGTGGTCAATCCGCAGGCGGTACGCGATCGCTGGCAGGCGCTGCTGGGCTTCCCGCCACAGGGGGAGCAGGGACTGGACGTGGGCGGCCAGTGGTTTACTTTCCGCGAAGGACCCGCTAACCAGCTGACCGAACTGGTGTTTCGCGTCGCCAACCCGGCGCTTAAGGGGCAGCGCTTTCGCGTCGGCAACGGCGTGTATCGCTTTACATAAAAGCTGAATCTAGCGTGCCGTGGCGCGCAGGGCCCCCGGCGGCTGGCCGGTGATGCGTTTGAAGGCCCGGCTGAAGGCCGCCAGCGATTGATACCCGAGGCTGAAGGCGACCGTTTCCAGCGCCTGGCCTTCGTGGGTGATGTACTGCACCGCCAGCCGCATACGCAGCTCGGTCAGATAGCGGGCGGGGGTGGTGTCTGTCGCGGCGAGAAAACGTTCCGCGAACAGCGAGCGTGAAAGCCCCGCCTCCCGCGCCAGATCTTCCACTTTCCAGTTGACCCCCGGGCGCTGATGCATGGCATAGATCGCTTTTGCCAGCCGGGGATCGCGCAGGACCTGTACCCAACCGGTGGCGTTGCCACATCCGCACTCGACCCAGCCACGGACAATCAGCGCGGCCACCACGTCCGCCAGCCGGGCGAGGATCCCGGCATAGCCTACCTGGCGGGTGAGGGATTCCCGCTCCATCGCTACCAACAGCGGCTGGATCTCCGGCCAGGTGTTTAGCAGGCTGCTGACCCGCATCACCTCGGGCATGGCCTTCACCAGCGGCTGCATGCCGCCGAGCTCAAAATCCATACAACCGCTGAAAATGACGGCGCGCTCCGGGCAGTCCGGGCGGCCGCCGGCGTTGATACAGCTTACCGTGCTGCACACCGTTTCGCTGGGCAGCTGGGCCACATTGACCACCGTGGCCTGCGGATCAGAAAGCAGGGCGTGCCCGTCGCCGTTGGGAATAAACAGTGCATCGCCGCTCTCGAGGGTGAACTGTTCTCCGCTGGCCATGCGCAGCAGCACCGGCCCGCGGCTGATGAAATGGAACTGGGCTTTACCCGCCACGGCGCTAAAGCCGACGCCGAACGGGCGTGCGGTTTCGATGCGCCGGTAGTTAACGCCGGAGAGGCGCATCCCGCGCAACAGTTCGCTGGTCAGGTCGATGCCAGGCTGGCTCATGGTAATTCCGGACGAATAATCAATAACTGAAGAGTATGCATCATATATCGTCCAAAGGTAAGTCCCTAAGATGACCAGGATGTTAATAAAACTGGAGAGATGTATATGAGTTCCTGCATAGCTGCTGACGCGAGCCTGTCACCCGCCAAACCTGCCTGGCGCGCCGTCTATGCCCTGGCCCTCGGGGTGTTCGGCCTGATCGTGGCCGAGTTTCTGCCCGCCAGCCTGTTAACGCCGATGGCCAGCAGCCTCGGGGTCAGTGAAGGGATGGCCGGACAGGCGGTCACCGCGACGGCGCTGGTGGCGTTAGTCACCGGCCTGCTGATCGCCACCGCCACCCGCAATATCGATCGCCGCTGGGTGCTGATGTTCTTTTCCGTGCTGCAGATAGTCTCCAGCCTGATGGTCGCTTTTGCCGATTCGCTGGCGTTTCTCCTGCTGGGCCGTCTGCTGCTGGGGGTCGCCATCGGCGGCTTCTGGGCGATGTCCACTGCCACGGCGATGCGTCTGGTGCCGGCGGCCCATGTGCCGAAGGCGCTGGCGATCATCTTTTCCGCGGTGTCTGTCGCTACGGTGGTAGCCGCGCCGCTCGGCAGCTATCTTGGCGAGCTGATCGGCTGGCGCAACGTATTTATTCTCTGTGCGATACCCAGCCTGCTGGCGCTGCTCTGGCAACTGTGGGTGCTGCCCTCCATGCGTCCGGAGAGCGTCGGGACCTTCTCCACGCTGTTCAGGGTGCTGCGCCGTCCCGGTATGCTGGGCGGCATGCTGGCGACAATCCTGATTTTTAGCGGCCATTTCGCCTTCTTTACCTACCTGCGGCCGTTCCTTGAGACCGTGGCGCAGGCCAGTGTCGAAGGGGTCTCGCTGATATTGCTCGGCTTCGGTATCGCTAACTTTATCGGCACCTCGGTGGCGAGCTATCTGCTGAGCCGTAGCCTGCGCCTGACCCTGGCGCTGGTGCCGTTGATGATGAGCGTTCTGGCGCTGCTGATGGTGACGTTTGGCCATCTGACCATGCTGGACGGGCTGCTGGTCGCCCTGTGGGGATTTGCCTTCGGTCTGGTGCCGGTGGCCTGGTCCACCTGGCTTGCCACCACCGTGCCGGATGAAGCAGAAGGCGCGGGCGGTCTGCTGGTCGCCTCTATTCAGCTGGCCATCAGCGCCGGGGCCGCCGGCGGCGGGGCGGTGTTTGATTTGCACGGCGCCAGCGGCGTCTTCACCGGCAGCGGTCTGCTGCTGTTGAGCGCGATGGTGATTGTTTTCGCCGCCGTGCGGGTGAAACCGGTCGCCAGCGCTGACCAGCCGGAGACGGGCCGCTTATCCCGCGAGATCGATAACTAAATTGGCCGACAGGCTGCGGGAGCAGCACAGCGCAATATGCTGCTCTGCGGCCTGTTTTTCCGCCTCCGACTGCACGGTATCCCGGTGGTCGACGGTTCCCTCCCGCACCGGCGTCAGGCAGGCGCCGCAGATCCCCATCTCGCAGGAGAGCGGCACCGCGACGCCATGCTCCTGTAGCACCTGGGCGATGGTTTTGTTCCCCGGGACCGGCCAGCGTTCCCCGGTGGAGGCGAGGGTGATGGTGAAGGTTCCGTCCGCCGCCGACGCTGCCGTCGGGGCGGGCGGCTGGAACGCTTCGCTGTGCAATTGCGCCTCCTCCCATCCGGCCGCCCGCGCGGTATCGCGAACCCGGGCCATAAATCCGGGCGGACCGCAGAAGTAGACCCGGGTGTCGGCGTCCGGAGCCCCCAGATCCTGCGCCAGCCGCTGGCGCGGACTCTGCCCCTCGTCTGAGCAGTGGATCTGGCAGATTCCACCGGTTAGCTGGCGGGCGATCTCGGTGGCGAAGGCGGCCTCCTGCGCACGGCTAACGTAATAGTGCAGCGTAAAGCTGGCGCCGGACGCCGCCCGGGCGTGGGCCATCGCCAGCAGTGGCGTAATGCCGATCCCGGCGGCGAGAAGCACCACATGGCCGCCCTCGTGCAGCGGAAAGTGGTTGCGCGGGGCAGAGATCATCAGCGGTTGTCCCGGGCGCAGGGTGTCGTGGACATAGCCTGAGCCACCGCGGGACTGCGCCTCGCGGGCGATGCAGAGCAGATAGTGATCCCGTTCGGCCGGGCTGCCGGTCAGGGAGTACTGGCGGATCAGCCCGCAGGGAAGATGGAGATCGATATGGGCGCCGGGTGTCCACGCCGGCAGCGGTTGCCCCTCGGCGCTCACCAGACGAACGGCCAGATTTTTCGCGCCCTGACGCCACAGGCCATCGACCACCACGGGGAATATGTCGCGCATATGACCTCCACTCATACCAGAAAGAAATCGCCAAAACCCATCTTCTTCAGCCCGCGCCGGTAGGCGATGGAGCTACGGTCTGCCGGAATATGCGCCTCAAGGGTCAGATCCAGCGGCAGCCGCTCCGGACGCTGGGTTTCTACCATCAGGCGGTCCTCTTCGAACACTCGCAGGTTGAACGCATGTACGTCTTCCACCGGCACGTGCAGGTCGAAATTGCGGGCAATAGGGGCAAACATCCGCGTCACCCGTGACGACACCGGCGAGGCGGCGTTCATGATCACCAGCCTGGCGTCGGCGGGAAAATGGATGGTCAGCGTAGCGGTGAACGGCAGATGCATTTCAAAGTGACGCAGCCACTGGAACCCTTCCGGCGCGCGGAAATCGGAGCTGGCCGGGTAATTGCCCACCGAGCTCCAGTAGTCGGCAACAAAGCCGAACGGCGTCTCCTGCGGGGTGTAGTCCGGCACCTGCTGGTTGTCCGGATCGGCGAAGGTGTCGGTGTGGATCCACGCGAAGTGGGCGACATCGAGAAAGCCTTCGACCTGGCGGCCGGCAAATCCCTTCACCTCGAAGGCCGGGCAGTTGATTTGCTGAAATCCCGCGTCGTCCCAGTGCGGCATGGTCGGTAACGGCGGCGGATTGTCCGGATCGCAGGCCAGGCAGGTCCAGATCAGCCCGTAGCGCTCCTCCACGGCGAAGCTGGTGAGATGCAATTTGGCCGGAATGGGTTGCCCCGGACTGGAGGGGATACGGTTGCAGCGGCCATCCTCACCAAAGCGCAGGCCATGATAGGGGCACACGATGCCTTCCTCTTCATGAAACCCCAGGGTCAGCGGCACCCCGCGGTGCGGGCAGACGTCGCGGGCGACCACCACCTGGCCTTTAATACGGTAGATAACCAGCTGTTCGTCCAGCAGGGTGGCTTTCACCGGGGCGCCGGTAATATCGCAGGCGCGGGCCACCGGGTGCCAGCAGCGGGCCAGCCGCAGCCAGTCCTCTGGATCAAAGGTGCAATGGGCGGGGGGCGTGGGGGTGATTGTCTTCATGATTTCTCTTCCTGCTCACATCGGTGATTGTTTTATTGTTGTGAGATTATTGTTGTCATATTAGGGTGTTCACATCCATCACCATTAATTCACTCTGCTGTTGCAAAAAAGAGTACAGGGGTGCCATGAGTCCTTTTTCCCGTTTCGCCCACTATTTTATCGCCGTGGCCCGCTGCGGCAGCTTGCGCCGGGCCGCCGAGCAGCTGCATATCTCCGCCTCGGCAATTAACCGCCAGATCCTGCAGGCCGAGGAGGCCTTCGGCACCCCGCTGTTCGAGCGCCTGCCGGAGGGACTGCGGATGACCACCGCCGGTGAACTGCTGTATGACAATCTGCTGCGCTGGCAGAAGGAATTTCGCCAGACCCGACAGAAATTTGATGAGCTGCAGGGGATGAAGCGCGGGAGCGTCAGCGTTGGGATGGTGCAGGCGCTGGCGGAAGGGGGCTTCGCCGCCGCGCTGGCGGAGATCATCGCCAGCTGGCCGTGGCTGGAGCTGGATCTGCAGGTGGCCGACAGCCACACCGTCAGCCAGAAAGTGCGTCAGGCGGACCTGGACGTCGGCCTGATCCTCGATCCGCAGGGGCAGGCCGGACTCAGCGTGCTGGCCTTTGCCGAACTGGAGGTGGGGATTGTGATGCGCCCGGACCACCCCCTGGCGGGGGCGAAAGCGCTGTCATTGGGCGAGCTCAGCCTGGAGCGGCATATCGTGCCCGGCGCGCCGCTGATCGTCCATGAGCGGGTGGCGCTCCTCTATCGCCACCATGACTTTGCGCCGGAGAATACCATCAGCTGCAATGATATCCGGCTCATCAAGTCGCTGGTGCTGCGCGGCAGCGGCGTGACGCTCCTCAGCCTGCTCGACGTGCTGGACGAAGTCCAGCGCGGACAGCTGGCCTTTATCCCGCTGCGCAGTACGCTGCTGCGACCGCTGACCCTGGCGCTGTGTACCGCGCCCTCGCGTCAGCTTTCGCGGCCCGCGCAAATGGCCATTCAGACGCTGAGTGCGGTGATTGAATCCATGGCGACGGTCAGCCCAGCGGCCCGCTGAGGATGGTGTCGCACATGCCGTTGATAATGCGCTCCCCGGTCTCCTCGCGCAGCTCCTGGTACCAGGCTTCGGTGAGCTGCATATCCTTCCCGTGGGTAATATCGCAGCGCTTGCGCGCCTTCAGCACCAGGTCACGAACCCGGTCGCAGCGCTGGGCCTCGTACTCGCGCAGCGCGGCCGCAATATCGTGGGTCTGGCGGAAAACGGTGCCCAACACCACCGCATCTTCCATCGCCGCGCAGCCTCCCTGGCCAATATCCGGGGTGGTGCTGTGTCCGGCGTCGCCGAGCAGCGCGACGCGGCCGCGCACCAGGCGGCTGAACGGCTCGATATCATGGATTTCAATACGGTTGGTGGTCTGCGGGTCGAGGGTGGCGATAAGCTGCTGCACCGGCGGCGCCCAGCCGGCAAAATAGCGGCTGAGGTCGGCGCGCAGAGTGTCGCGATCCTCCGCCAGACCCGCCGGCAGCGGCACATCAAAGAAAAAATAGAACCGGCCGGCGGAGACCGGCATCAGCGAGACGCGCTTGCCTTCGCCGACAAAGGTGGTCCACTGGTCGCCGGGCGCCAGCGCTTCATCTATTTCCACCAGACCGTTCCAGTTGACGTACCCGGCGTAGCGGCGCTGCGGGGTAAAGCCCAGCACCCACGGACGCAGTGCGGAATGGCTGCCGTCGGCGGCAATCAGCAGATCGCCGCTGGCGCTGCTGCCATCGGTAAACCACACCGTCACGCCGTCGGCATCTTCCTCACAGCGGGTGACGCGTTTGCCGAACTGCACGCTTTCCCGTCCCCAGAAATCCAGCATTTCCCGCTGCAGCTCTGCCCGGGAGACCGGGCAGGGGCGGCTGCCGGTGCGTTCGATCAGCGGGGCGAGACTGAACTGGGTCATGTTCTCGCCGCTGCGGAAATCACGATACGCCATCCGGCGCAGCGGCCCGCCGAAAGTCTCCATGATGTCACCCATGCCGAGGTGGGCCATGCACTTCACGCCGTTGGGCCACACGGAAATCGCCGCGCCGACCGGTTTGATCTCTTTCACCGCTTCATAGACGTCGCAGTCGATTCCCGACTGTTTGAGCGCCACTGCCGCACTTAAGCCGCCGATGCCGGCCCCAATCACGATTGCTTTCATTTTATTCTCCTTATCCAGATGTCGTGACTGACTCCAGCAATTTACGTACCAGTTCGCCGGAGGGAGGAAAACCGCCTGCTCAAAGCACAGCGATAGCTCACGGCGCACCGCATTGGTGCAATGTGACGTATTGGTTGCCTTTTTATGAATCAAAAGTTTCTTAATATTGCATCAGGAATCTATCGTTTCAGCGTGCTGATTTTCAGCGGTGCGGGGGTATACGTTAACAGAGTAATGTAAGCTAATGATTTTGCAGCATTAATGAAATTTTCTGGTCGCTTTTGTCGTCTCTGGCCTGCTTTGTGCACTAGCCCATGCACTTCTCTTTGCTATGGGATTACACCATGTCTGACGAACATCACAGTGGCTTGCTTTACGGCCTTGAACAGCGGATCCCACCGCTTCCGGCCTTTTTCAGCGCTCTCCAGCATGTGCTGGCGGGCCTGGTGGGGATCATCACGCCGCCGCTGATTATCGGCGCGACCCTCGGGCTTGGCGACTGGCTGCCGTATCTCATCAGTATGTCGCTGCTGGCCTCGGGCATTGGCACCTTTCTGCAGTCCAATCGGGTATGGGGCGTTGGCGCCGGGATGATCTGCATGCAGGGCACCAGCTTCGCCTTCCTCGGCGTGACGGTGGCCGGAGGGATGTGGGTAAAAGCGCAGGGCGGCGGGCCGCAGGATATGATGGCGATGCTGTTTGGCGTTAACTTTGTCGCCGCTCTGGTGCCGGTGATTGTCAGCCGTTTTATTGAGCCGCTGAAAAAAATCTTTACCCCCATTATCACCGGCAGCGTGATTGCGCTGATCGGCATCAGTCTGATCAAAGTCAGCGTCATCAACTGGTGCGGTGGGGAAAAGGCCGAGGATTTCGCCAGCATGAGCAATATCGCGCTCGGGGCGGGCACCCTCGGGGTTATCGTCCTGCTGAGTTGCGCCAAAAACCGCTGGCTGCGGCTCTCCTCGGTGGTGGTGGGTATTGCCGTGGGCTGCGTCGCGGCAGGGCTGAGCGGTCAGTTCCATCTTCACAGCCTGGGCGACACTCTGTTTCGCCTGCCGACGCTGTTTCCGTTCGGCTTTCAGTTTAACAGCGCGATATTTCTGCCGGTCGCCCTGGTGTCGCTGGTTTGTATTCTGGAGGCGGTGGGCGATCTGACGGCCAACTCGCTGATTTCGCAACAGTCTATTGATGATCACGCTTTTCGTAACCGGCTGAAGGGCGGTATCCTGGCGGACGGCGTCAGCTGTATGGTGGCCGCCATGCTCTGTGCTTTTCCGAACACCACCTTCGCGCAGAACAACGGCGTGATCCAGATGACCGGGGTGGCCAGCCGCTATGTCGGACGCTACATTGGCGTGATTCTGATCCTGCTTGGACTGTTTCCCCCGGTGGGCGAACTGCTGCGGCAGATCCCGGCGCCGGTGCTGGGGGGCGCCACGATGGTGATGTTTGGCTGTGTAGTGGCGGCCGGGATCCGGATTATTACCCAGACCCCGCTGAGCCGTCGCGATGTGCTGATTGTGGGGCTGGCGTTTGGTGCTGGCCTTGGCGTGGAGTCAGTGCCGGCGTTTCTCAGCCATTTTCCGCCGATGGTCGGCGATCTGTTCGGTTCGGCGGCCACCAGCGGTGGGCTGGTAGCGATAGCGCTGAACCTTATTCTGCCGCAGGAGCAGGCGGCGACGAAAACGATAAGGAGTCAGGATGATCGCGCTGAGTCAGTTTAACGGCCTGAGTAAAGATGAGGCAGTGGGGCTGCTGGCCCCCTGCGTGGCGATCCCGGCCTGGGGCGAGACGCTGGTGAACTTGCGACCTTTTGCCAGCCGTCATGCGCTACTGCAGACCGCCCGTGAGGCGATGGATTACTGGGGAGAGGACGAGCTGAACGCGGCGCTCAGCGCCCATCCGCGGATCGGTGAAAAGCCGACCGGCGGCCAGGCGCACGCGGCGCTGTCGCGCCAGGAGCAGTCGGCGGTGGACAGCGAGAATGAGCGGCTCGCGCAGGCCCTGCAGGAGGGCAATGCCCGCTACGAGGCCCGTTTTGGCCGGGTGTTTTTAATCCGCGCCAAAGGGCGCAGCGGCGAAGCGATTTTACAGGCGCTGACGCGCCGACTGCAGCATACCGCCGACGAAGAAGTGACTGAGGCGCTTGCCCAGCTGCGAGAGATTACGATGTTAAGACTGGAAGGAGTGATTGGCGAATGAGTACCCTGAGCACCCATATTCTGGATATTTCCACCGGCAGGCCGGCGGAAGGCGTGACGGTCAGCCTGAGTCGGGAGGGCGAGACGCTGGTGACCCTGGTGACCAACGCCCAGGGGCGTATCGCCACCTTTAGCGCCGCACCGCTGCCGGCGGGGAGCTATTGCTTAACGGCGGAAACCGGGGCGTGGTTTGCCCGCGCCGGGCGGGAGAGCGTCTTTACCCGGGCGCAGATTGATTTTGTTATCGGCGAGGCGGCAGATGACCATTTCCATCTGCCGTTTCTCATCGCCCCGGGCGGGTGGTCGACCTACCGCGGCAGCTAAACCCGGCTGCCCGATGCCGGGCGGCGCTGCGTTTGCCCGGCCTGGATCGTTACGGCGCGGGCAGAGACAGCTCGTAGGCCCGGTAAGGCGCAGCCGCCACCGGGCATTAATCCGGCAACAGAGCCGGATGCCCATTGCCGGGCGGCGCTGCACTTGCCCGACCTGGATCGTTACGGAGCGGACAGAGACAGCTCGTAGGCCCGGTAAGGCGCAGCCGCCACCGGGCATGTAAAGGTGTTTCCGGCCACCATCCTTCCTGTTTTATCCCCACTCAAGGATAATCACCCACCTATCCCCACCAGGGGATAATCTTGACATTATCCCCTGCAGGGTATAAAACCAAATTTATCCCGATAGGGGGATAAATGATGGTGAGGAACAAGGCGATGAATTCCCCGCAGATATACAGTCCCGTGCAGCTGGCCAATTATCTGAAGCTGCTGCGCCAGCAGAACCACTGGACCCAGGATGCGCTGGCCAGGCGGATCGGCATTAAGCAGGCCACACTGTCCAATTTTGAAAATCACCCCGACAAAACCACCTTAACCACGCTGTTTAAGATCCTCCAGTCGCTAGGGGTGGTGATGACGCTGAACGCCAAAGCCACAGAGACGGCGCCGGCTCCCGATAACAACACGGACCTTGACTGGTAATGGCGACGCTTACCACCTGGATGAACAATGTGCGCGTGGGCACCTTAACCCGCCAGGCTAACGGGGCGCACAGTTTTCGCTATGACGAAGAGTGGCTGCGCAGCCCGCGCGCCAGACCGCTCTCCCTCTCGCTGCCGCTGCAGTATGGCAATATCACCGCCGACGCGGTGTATCACTATTTTGATAACCTGCTACCCGACAGCCCGCAGGTCCGCGATCGGATCGTCAGGCGCTATCAGGCGCGCTCGAAGCAGCCGTTCGATCTGCTGGCCGAAGTGGGACGGGATAGCGTAGGGGCGGTGACTCTGCTACCGCCGGGAGAAGAGGCGCACCTCGAGGGGTTGCGCTGGCAGACGCTGGACGAGGCGCAGCTCACCGCTTTGCTGACCGCCTACCAGTCGGATATCCCTCTCGGGATGATTACCGGCCAGGATGATTTCCGTATCTCGGTGGCCGGCGCCCAGGAGAAAACGGCGCTGCTGCGGATGGGCGGGCACTGGTGTATTCCGCAGGGCACCACGCCGACCACGCATATCATTAAACTGCCCATCGGCGAGATAAAGCAGCCTAATGCGACGCTGGATCTGCGTGAAAGCGTGGATAACGAGTTTCTGTGCCTGGCGCTGGCCAGGGAACTGGGCCTGGCGGTGCCGGAGGCAGAGATTATCACCACGCCGCGGATCCGCGCGCTGGCGGTGACCCGCTTTGACCGGCGCTGGGCGCAGGAGGGACGGGTGCTGCTGCGTCTGCCGCAGGAGGATCTGTGTCAGGCCTTTGGCATCCCGTCGTCGATGAAATATGAATCTGACGGCGGGCCGGGTATTGCGGCAATCATGGCCTTTCTGCTGGGCTCCAGTGAAGCCCTGAAAGATCGCGCAGACTTTATGAAATTCATGGTCTTTCAGTGGCTGGTTGGGGCAACGGACGGGCATGCGAAGAACTTCTCGCTCTTTTTGCTGCCCGGTGGCAGCTACCGTCTAACGCCGTTCTACGACATCATTTCGGCGTTTCCGGTGCTGGGAGGTACGGGACTGCATCTGCGCGACCTGAAGCTGTCGATGGGGCTCAATGCCACAAAAGGGCGGAAAACAGAGATTAACGCCATCTATCCGCGTCATTTTCTGGCAACCGCCAAAGCGGTGAACTTTCCTGGGGAGCTGATGCTGGCGATCCTCCAGGAGTTTGCCGGGCATGTGCCGCAGGCAATCGAAAGCGCTCGCCGGACGCTGCCGGCGGACTTTTCCACCCACGTCTGGCGGGCCATTACGGAAAATATGCTGAAGCTGCACGCCCGCCTGCAGCAAGGGCTGCAGGCGTTATAGCGAAGCCGGCTGGCGGTTAGCTCTGCGGTTGCCCCCAGCGGCTGCGCAGATAGTTGACCGCCTGCCGGGTTTGCGGCTGATTGAGATTGTTTTCGCGGAACAGGATCGTGCCCTGGATCTGCGGCAGAGTTTCATTGAGGTCGAGCTGCTTTTTCAGCTCCGGCACGCCGCCATCCACCGTCCAGTCAGGCTCATTTTTGGACGGCTCACCCACTTTGTACAGCGCCACGCCGATATACAGCCGGGTATGCGTCGGCTTAACCACCTCGGCCCACCAGTTGGCCAGCACATCATAGCGCGCGGCATCGCGGGCAAACGGCCAGTAGATCTGCGGGGCGATGTAGTCGAGCAGTCCCTGCTGCACCCAGCTGCGGGTATCGGCATAGGACTCATCATAGGCGGCCGCGCCACGGGTATCCGACCCCGCCGGATCGTGCGAGCGGTTGCGCCACACCCCGGCCGGGCTCACGCCAAACTCGACGTTCGGATTGAGCTTTTTGATAGTAGTGGAAACCTGGGCAATGAGCTGCTGGGTGTTATGCCGGCGCCAGTCGCCCTTCGAGGCGTAACCCTGTCCGTAACGGCGGAAGGTTTCATTGTCGTTAAGCGGTGAAGAGGCGGTTTCGGTGTAGAAATAGTCGTCGAACTGCACGCCGTCAATCGGGTAGTTCTGCACCACTTCAGCGACGATGCTGGTGATCCAGTCCCGTGCTTCGGGAATGCCCGGGTCGAGGACAAAGCGATCGCTGGCGGTGCGGATCCAGTTACGGTGCAGGACGAACACGCTGGCCGGCACCTGCGTGAGGGTGTTATTCAGCTCGGCAACGGTCGACGGTTTGGTGTTAACTGAGACACGATAGGGGTTAAACCATGCGTGAACCTTCATACCGCGCTTGTGCGCTTCATCCAGCATAAACTGCAGCGGATCGTAGCCGGGGTATTCGCCGATTTTGCCGGTCAGCATATCGGACCACGGCAGAATGTCCGACCGCCAGAGCGCCGTGCCGTCGGGTTTCACCTGGAAAAAGACGGTGTTGATACCCAGGCGCTGCAGGTTATCGAGTTTGGCGATCAGCGCCAGCTTCTGCTGCGTGATGCGGCTTTCCGGCGTGCTGGCGATAATCGACCCGACCGGCGGCCAGTCAAGGCGCGACACGGTGGTGAGCCACACGCCGCGTACCGGCTCCCGGTGCGTCTGGCTGGCTTTGACGGCGGTAGTGTTCGGTGTCGTGACAAGGGATTTAGGGGCCTTACTGGTGCAGCTGAACAGCATGCCCACGGCAATGACGGCCGCACCGGCCAGCGCCACTTTGCTGGCTAAGGGGAATCGACGAGAATGGCTGATGATGAACTCCCGTGTAATCAGATCGTCGCGTGTAGCGGCTATTCTCTTACGATTCGTGGGTCAGAGCAATTCCTTCATCCGTCGGTTCGCCATCGCCTAGTCATAATGTAAGGTATAGGTCGCGACGGCCGACACCTGACCGGCGGTGATCCGGGGACGGGTCTGGTAGTAGCGGGCCGTGAGCGGCAGGATAAACCGGCCCGCACTCGCGCTGCCCAGCGTCATCTCATGATTCAGGGAAACCGGCTGGCGATGGTAAAGCAGTTGCACACCGATACCCTGCGCCCGATCGTCCGTGGCGTCATTGCGCAGAACGCCATGCCCCCGGGCGGTGAGGGGCTCCGCGCCGTCAACACGCAGGGAAATAGTCACAGCGCTGTTGCAATCCAGTTGCAGCGCGAAAGGCGTGTCGCCGGTGGTTTTGCCGACGCCGCCGAAGTGGTCAAGCATCGCGGCGGGCAGCTTAATCAGCGCTGGCGTGGCGTCATTCACGGAACATCCCGCGGTGTTGACCCTGCCGCTTAAGTCTAACGCGGCCAGCGGGGTATGCTCTGCCATTAAAAAGTGCTCGCTGTGATACTCAAGCTCGCCCGGTGTCGCCGCGGGACCGGTTTTAATAAGCTCAATCGTCAGGCGGAAATAGCCCAGTTTCCACACCGCATCAGGCAATATGGCCGGATTGTTCACCCGTTGGCTAAACGGCGAGGGCGTCGGCCGGTCAGGAAAACCGCCATAGCCGCCGATAGCGCGCAGCGATACGCGAACGCCAATGCCGGCGAGATTGGTTTGATAAACCGTCGGTCGCGTCACTCCCCCGGACAGCAAACTGTTCAGCTGTAGCGGCGACAGCCCATGCGGGTCGTCCGCGCAGCGGATCCACTGTTCGCCGCCGTCGCTAAGGTGGTTCCAGGCGAAACTTTTGTGATACAGCGGGGTGCCCGGTCTGGCGTCAGCCGGCACGGTGAGTTGCCCTACGTTCAGCCGAAGGGTGGTGGCCTAGCCGCGGACAAACACCGGCGTACAGGCCCATCCGCTGGCGGGGGGTAACAGGGCGAGTAACAGCGTCAGGGTGGCCCGACGCAGGAGAGTTAAAAAGGACATGTTAACGTCTGCTGTAAAATGAGTGGATGGGGTGTCTGCGCCAGCGTCGGGGTGAGATCGTAGCGGGCAGTACAGTGCTGCTGAGGGCCTGGCCCCCATTGTGCATACAGGGTGCCTTTCGGCGCCAGGCCGGCGAGGTACACCTGACCCTCGCTGGCAACGATGCTGCTGATGTCTTTGGCGCGCACTTCGCTGCCAAAGGGCAGCGGTTGTCCCTGCGACTGCAGCGTAAACAGCGCCTTATAACCAACGTGGGTGTGAAAACGCGCCAGCACCACCGCGTCCTTAGTGGGAACCCGCGTCACGGTGCTGTTGGCCAGATCCACATTCTCCGGCAGCGAGTGGCTGTCGAGGGCGACGTCGTTGCGGTGATAGGCGGTAGCGAAGGGCAGCACGGCATATCCATCGCGATTGGTGGCGATGGTTCTCTGGTTGGCGAGGGTCACACCGCCGGCGCCACCGGCGTCAATCAGAACGACAGCGCCATTCATTTCCGGCGTAAAGACCACCCCGTGGCGGTGAATCAGGATACCTCCGCTGGCGCCGTAGTTCAGGCGAGTGGCCTGCGAGTCACGGCTGTAGCCGATATTCAGATCGCCTCTTCCACTGCTGTAGCTGGCCGTCAGGCTGCCGCTGTGCCCGTTTTGCTGATCGAGGGTTTGGCTGACGGCGTAGCTGAGCGCGTGATTATCCAGCATGGTGCCATTGAGACTGACCATCTGACTGTCGGCGCTGTGGCGGGAGGAGGTCAGGGTATAGCCGGCATAGCTCCCCGGTAGCAGGTGGCTCAGTGCTACTGAAAGTGACAACGTCACCACTTTATCGGAATGCGGCTCGTCATTCTCCTCTTCTCCGTCGCTACTGTGCGCATCGCTGTAGCTGAGCGACCACGCGATACCGTAAACCTGGCTGCTGATCCCCATATTGGCGGTACGCTGTGGGGCGCCCCCTGACCAGTAGCTGTCCTGGTCGAGACTCAGATAGAGGGTGATATCGTACGGCAGGCTCTGGCTGGCGGTGATTTGCAGGGTCGTTTTTTTGTTGTCGTTATCCCGCGAGTCGGCGTCGGGATCCGGGCTGGAATACGCCTCGCTCAGCGTGGCATAGCGCTGATGCGAATAACGCCAGCCGGTGAAGGTGAATTGCGTGCCAAGACGTTCAAAACCTTTGCTGTACTGGAGCTGCCAGGCCCGGCCATCGATCGGATCCTGCTGGTGCTGGTCGCAGGCGTTTAACAGCTGCAGCGAGAGCGCCCCGGCATCACCCAGCCCCTGTCCCGCGCCGAACGAGAGGTTATGGTATTGCGCCGCGCTCTGCAGTCCGCCAAACAGCGTCAGGTTGTGGGCGAACCCGCGCATCAGCGACAACTGCATCATCAACGGCCGCTGGCTGCCATCGTCGCTATGATAGCGCCCGGCGACCAGGTTGTATTTCAGGCTGCCTTCGCGTTGCATGATGGTGACCGATGCATACGGCTGGGTGAAGCGGCGGATTTCGCCATCCGACTCTTTGACGGCAACCTCAAGATTGCCGCTACTGGCGGTGGGATAAAGATCGTCAATCACGAACGCGCCAGGGGTGACGTAGGTTTGATACAGCACGTAGCCATTTTGCCGAACCGTGACCTGGGCGTTAGTTCTGGCTATCCCACGGATGGTCGGGGCAAAACCTTTCTGCGAGTCCGGGAGCATCGCATCGCTGGAGGCGAGGGCAATTCCCTGAAACTGTACCGCGTCGAACACATCGCCCGACGTGAAGGTATCCCCGAGCGTCAGTTCACTCCGCCAGCGCGTCAGATCGCGTTCAAGCCAGGCGCCGCTGGTGGTCCAGTGGGGCTTATCGTCGCTGTTGGCGGTCAGGCTGTTGCTGGCGCGCAGGCGCCAGGCGCCGGCGTTCACGCCACTTTTCAACATCAAATAGTTATCGCGCTCAGTGTTGCCCTCGCGGGTACGCTGGCTGGCGCCTGAATAGCGGTAATTGCTCTGAAAGGCGCTGATACCTTCATCCCACAGCGCAGAAGGAACATTATCCCTCGCCTGGCGCGTCATCAGCGCCTGGGGAAGGGTCATTGCCAGCCGCTGATGGGCAAAATCGAAATTGACCGTACTGCCCGGCAACAGCGTGGCGAGTTCGGGACATGAGCGGGAGGTTGCGCCGGACGCCTGGGATAGCACGGCCGGATTAACACCGGCCTGCAGCAGATCTTCCGGCTTAAGGCAGGGCGTCAGCTGCCCGCGGTCATTCTGGCGAAACGTGATGGTCTTACGGGCATCCAGGGTGACGCCGTTGACCTGCCAGCTGACCGGATAGTCGCCAGGCGGCTGGCTCGTTTGCTGATTGAAGCGCTGCAGATCCACCGCCGGCAAATGGTCGTTTTTTTCCAGCAGATCCATATTAAAGGTCGCCTGGGCGTGCAAGGGCGCGCTCTGTCCGCCCAGCAGGATGGAGAGGCTGACGACGGTAACGGTATGAGCCGGGCCGTGGCGCATCGCAACATCAGGCTTTTAGTGCGCCGAAACGGGAGCGCTAAACGTCTGCACAGCGCCAAAATCATCCAAAATGTGCCAGCTCACCTGGCGGATGCAGGCCTCGCCGGGCAGGGCTTACTCTTCACGGCTGTGAGGGGCAATCACGCTGTGCTCAAGCGGTGTTTTCTGGTTCTGGCCCGCGCAGGTGAGCGTGGTGATAGTCACATAATAGGGGGAGGTATTCTCCCCCTGCAGGTGGTTGCCACTGACGTGCCAGCGCAGGTGCTGCGCCGCGTCGAGCGCCGAGCCGGGGAGTCCTGCCGGGCGATAAATGAGCTTAAGTTGATTCTTAATAGCAAATTGCAGAATGTTCTCGCCAGCCGGCGCGGTATTGGCAGGAATCACTTTGATATTCAGGGTGAACAAACTTTCCCGATCGTTTGGCAGTTGCGCCGAGGTTAATAACACGCGCAAATCGTTGCTGTCTCCAGCATCCAGACGGAACAATGGCGGGGTGACGATAAACGGTGATTTATTATTATCAGCCAGATCGTCTACCCAGCTCTGAATAAGTACCGGATCGTGAGGATTGGTGTTTTTTACCGTGATGTCGGCCTCATGACTTTGTTCATTATAAATGACACGCGTGCCGGCAATGGCAACCCCGGCAGCAGACGCCAGGAGCGGACAAAAGAGAAGGCTCAGGAAAAAAGCCATTTTATAACACTGCATAATTGAGGATCCGGTCACGAGGAATGAAAATAAGGGCAGGGGATGCTGCCCTCGGTAAAAGCGGCAATCAGCACATTCTATTCATATACAATATCAATATTGGCCGTGGCATTAATATTGCCGGCGGTGACATCCAGGGAGGAATCGCTCTTCAGATCGGCAATAAAATTAAAGGCAATATCACCGTTTTCGTCGGCTTGCGAAACCGCCGTTTTGCTCTGCTTGTCAAAGGTCAACTGAGTGCCTTCCGTTGAGCCGTCAGGGGAAGAGAAGACTTCAATGCCCACGCCTTTGGCGGTATCCGCGGCGTCGGAGAGCGCCAGCACGGCGGCGCTGGTGCCGTTAGCATTGGTGTCCGGGGTACCCTCCAGGCTAATACTGATATTCTGCGCCAGCGGGCAGCCGGTCAGGTTGATGGTAAACGGTGTTTCTGCGGTTTTCGCTTCATGTGATTTCAGCGCCGACATATCGACGTTGCCAAAATCGACATTCACATCGCCACCGTTGTTGGCGATCTGGCACGACTCGTTAATAATTTTACCGGTGAAATTCAGTGTGCCCGCCGCGCGGGCGGGGATCACAGTAGCCAGACTGAAGGCCAGCAGTGAACCCACAACCAGCAGGGTGCCTTTTTCTTTCATACTCAAACCTTATTAAATAATCACAAGTTAATTAAATCGTTTAACATTTTTAAAGCATGTTTTTTATTTCTGTTCACAAAAAACGGTAAGCATCACTAATGTATCTTGCCGTCGGGGGCGGGATTATACGGAGAACGTCGTAAAGGCCCATGGATAAGGTGTGTTAAGCTGTAACAATCTTTATTTTTTGGTGTAAGTATAATCTCATTTAATATTGTAATTGGGTTCTATATACAGAATGTATTATTTCCCGGGAACGCCTGTTTTGGCAAAGTTCTGGCAAAAAATTGCTGTTATTCCCGGCAGTTGACCGGAGAGGGCAGAATAATCGTTTACGCTGCCGCTATTTTGCCGTAGCGTGAAGATCGCGGCAGGAAGCCGCAGGTTGGATGGCACAGAACGATTCTGTGCCGCGCAGTGTCACTCGCTATCAAGGAAGATTGCTATGTCTCCGCTCCGTCTCGCTCTAATATGTCTGTGTCTGGCGCCGTTGGCGTCGTCTGCTGCGCTCTCCGGTCAGGTTCATTTTTCGGGACGTGTCATCAATCCGGCCTGTCTTATCGCGCCGCAGCGCAATCGTATCGATGTTTCGTGCCAGCACCGTTCACCGGAACAGGTCGCCTTGACAGACAACCCCCCTCGCTATGCCATGCCGGATGATCGCGGTGAGGTCAGTCTCCACTGGCGAAATGCACAGCACAGTGAAGCGGATGTCATTATTCGCTATCGCTAAGGTAAGAAAAACGCGGTGAAGGGTAAGCGGATGCAGGACGTAAAGGGTAACGCGGTGGGCGGTTTAAGCGCGCGTCAGCAGTGACTACTGGGGTGACGTGCACGTAGAGTACATTTCATGAAAACAATCCTTGCCGTCGTCCGACAGCAGAGTATCGCCTCAGTCGGGTTCCCAGGCGAGGATATCACCGGGCTGACATTCCAGCGCCTCGCAGATGCGGGACAGGGTATCAAAACGGATGCCTTTGACTTTTCCCGACTTGAGCAGCGACAGGTTCTGTTCGGTAATGCCTACAAAGGCCGCCAGCGCCCTGGACGTCATCTTTTTTTCCACCAGCAGTTTGTCCAGATTCACCACCACAGCCATCGTTAAATAAACTCCTTATTCTCTTCTTCAGCACGGATCCCGTGGAGCATGGCGTGAAATGTCACAAACAGCAAGCTTCCTGTCAGAAGCAGCACCCCGTCGCTGAGCAGAAACACCACCTGATAATAAGGCTGCGGCCACCAGGCGAGCAGCGGGATCAGAAAGCGGCACACCGGCAACAGGATCCCCATGCCCACCATGGCCAGAGCGATGTAACGAACGCTGTGCGCCAGGGAGAGGCTGAGCACGCTGCGCTGGCGGACGCTACGGGTTACCTTCATGCCCTGCCAGATAGCGAACGCGAACAGCCCGGCCGGAAGATACAGCAGGGCCAGCAGCAGCAAACGTCTCGCCATCCCCGGCGCCTGGGCCGGGTTGTCGGTTAACGGCACTTCAGCAAAGTGCAGCAGGGTGGAAAGAAAATATCGTTCGCCGGTAAAGAAAATCCACAGCGGCACGATCAGGGCGAGCATAAAAAAGAGGGGCAGTATGCCGCTAATAATAGCCAGACTCAGCCGGGTTCTGGATTGCTTCACAATTTACCTTCCTGATTGATGAGAATAATTAAAGCACCAGCCGCGCCAAGCATGACATAAGGGCCACGGCGAAGACAACGCTCATCGCCCGGACGCCGCGACGACGGCTGGCAAACCACGGACGGGTCCAGACGCGGTAGAGGCTGAGGGTGATGAACGACGCCTGGATGGTCCAGGTCAGCATCCGAAACAGGTAGCCCATTTTGCCGAGATTCTGCAGGGTCTGGAAAACCTCGGCGAGATAAATAACCCCGGTCGCCAGCAAAACATAATTGAGCAGGCGTATTTTTCGCTGCGCCAGCCAGTCGCCGGAAATAAACAGGATCACCGACAACAGCGTTAACAGCGCCCAGAGGATGTCAATTCCGTTCATTACGCGCCTCCTGTTCATCAGGGGTGGCAGCCAGTAAGAGCTTGATGGCAGGTCCGATCACCGGCCAGGCGGTATCGGAGAGGATCACTACCGCGGTCTGTCGCTGTCTGTCGAAGGCCATCATTGCCGCAAAGCCGCCACTCTGCCCGTCATGCCAGACGATCTCCCGTCCGCGGACGCGGGTAGTGAACCAGGCATAACCCACCCGGGAATCGGGATCATCGGTGGCGAACAGGGAGTGCATACCTTCACTGCCCGCCAGGTTTCCTGCCAGCAGCGCCTGGGCATATTTCGCCATATCGACAATCGTGGCGCGGACGCCGCCGGCGGGGGCGAAGGCGTCCATCACCCATGGCTGCTGAGGGAAACCAGAGGCTGACCAGCCCATGGTAAACGTCGGCGAGGCTGGAGTATTGTGCCGGGCCACTTCCGCGCCCTGCATTCCGGCGGGGGTAAAGACCCGTTGCGCCATCAGTGTGGCAAAATCGCGATGGGACGCCCGCTCCAGCGCCAGTCCGAGCAGGGCAAACCCGGCGTTGGAATAATCAAACCATTTCGTCGGCTGCAGGGTGGCCTGGTTCATCATCGCGATCAGCGCGGGTCGATCGTAGCGCCAGGGATTCTGCCGCCGGGCAATATCGCTCAGAATAGCCAGCCGCTGCCCAACCGACGCGGTGAGCGGTGGCAGTCCTGAACGGTGAGAAACCAGTTGCTCCAGGGTAACATCCCGCACCGGGCTGACAATCTCCGGGACCAGCGCCGACACCGGCGTCTGCGCGGTGACTTCGCCGCGGCGAATAGCCTCCAGCAGCAGGCTGGCGGTCATGGTTTTGCTCAGGCTGGCGATCTCATACTGTGTCGTATACTCGCTCCCCCACAGACCGTAGCGCACCCCCTGAGGCGTAATCAGCGCTGCGGCGACCTGTCCGCGGGCGCCATTAAGCAGGGGCGTTAATATCGAGACCAGCTGTTTATCCCCCGTCGTCCGGGAGCTGGGGGGATGAAAGCCGGGCTGCAGGGCGATCCCCGCCGCCACGATGACGGTAAAAACCAGCACGGCGGCAATGATCTGTCTGTCCCGGCGATAGCGGTTCCAGCGCATGTTTTCTCCTTAACGCGGTACGACATCCAGGTGAGGGAATACCGCTTCTCCCTGGTGTTAAAGTGAGCGCAGGTTAGCCTGGTGTTTATCGTTTTACAATAAATTTTTATCGTTTTATGATTAACTTTATGAGGAGTAAAGCAGACACTCCCGGCGCGGTGTGGAGAACGCGGGGGGCAATAGAGGCCTGGGGATAAAGTGCGCTGACGAAGGGAGGTACTCGCCAGCGAGAAATGTCGGCTATGCCGGTATACCGGGAGAAGAAAACTTAGCGGATCCGCGACTGCTCGTCGTCGCGTAGCGTCAGCACCTCAAATCCGTTGGCGGTGACGGCCACGGTGTGCTCCCATTGCGCGGAGAGTTTTTTATCGCGGGTGACGACAGTCCAGCCATCTTTTTTGGTTTTGATGCGGCTGTCGCCCTGGTTCACCATCGGCTCAATGGTGAACACCATTCCTTCGCGCAACACGGCGCCTTCCCCGGGGCGGCCGTAATGCAGCACCTGCGGTTCCTCATGCATTTCCTGGCCGACGCCGTGACCGCAATATTCTCTGACCACGCTGTAGCCATGGTCCTCGACCCAGCGCTGAATAGCGTGACCAATATCGCCCAGCGTCGCGCCAGGTTTCACCACCTCAATGCCTTTCCACATCGCTTCATAGGTGGTCTTTACCAGCCGGCGGGCCAGCGGGGAGACGTCGCCTATCAGGTACATCTTGCTGGAGTCGGCAATCATGCCCGCTTTCTCCAGGGTGATATCGACGTTAACAATCATCCCGGCGCGCAGATGTTCGGTCGCTTTGGGGATCCCGTGGCACACCACATCGTTAATGGAGGTGTTCAACACATAGGGAAAATCGTATTGCCCCTTGCTGGCCGGGCGGGCATGCAGTTGGTTGACGATAAAATCTTCCACTCGATCGTTAATCGCCATCGTCGTTACGCCGGGAACGATAAAGGTATCCAGCATATCAAACACCGACGCCAGCAGCTGGCCGGCATGGCGCTGACGTGCGAGTTCATCGGCGGTTTTAATGATTATTGATGGCATTGATTACCTCCAGCAGACGGTCAGAGCCGGATTTCAGCATCAGCAGTTTGATCTGCTGGTGGTTAAGCTCGGGGTAGAGCTCGCTCATCATGCCCAGACGGATCCAGTATTCCGCCTGGGCATTGACGGAGCGGGACATAGCTTTGCTGGCATCACGAATATCATCGTGCAATAGATCGGAGATTTTGACGATTCCCATAGAGACAGTCCATATATGATTCGTATATGCATCGTATACAGACCGGCACGGGATGTCATGGGCATTTTGTGTCGTGACCGGGGGGGAGGCGAGAGGCCCACGCAAAAAAGCCCGACCAGCGGGCTTATTTTCAGCATTTTTTTCGGGTTAATCATTCGCGCCATTCACCATGGCGAAAATACCCATTAGATTATCGGTATGCAGAATGAAAATAACATGACGGCGGCGAAGCGCGGCGCATCAATATATTTAATGCAGGTGTTAATTTTGCGTATGAATATTCTCCCGTCAGGCCGGGAATCCGGGGGAGTTACAGCGCGTCAGTGAGTTTATCCACCACCACTTTACCCGCATTATCGAACTGCGTAATGCGAAAGCTGTCGCTCCAGGAGCGGCGGGTGGTGAAACGGTCGAACAGGGATACCCGACCTTTACGCTGACCATCTTTACTCAAAATAACCCATTCAGTCACCGCAGAATAATGCTGGCTATTGTCATGACGGCTCTGTTGTTCAACAAGCTGGTCTTCTTTTTCCACTTTTAAATAATCACGCAACATATTTAACCTCCATAGAAAGTATTATTAACATTACTCCTTTTATTTATTCTTTCAATCAAACTTTTTAATCAATAAAAGTAACTATTAGTTGGCGACCTAAGTGCAAAAATCGTCAGATTGTCATTACCCGGCGCAGTGGATTCCACTACGCTTAACAGAGCTGTCTGGTGCGCTATCTGCGGTTGCCAGGGCCAGAAAGGCGGCAACAAAACGTCTTAACCTTGTATTCATCATGGGCGTTGTTCTGCTATATCTAGTGCGTTTTGCCACGACCGAGCCACAGAGAGCGCTGTACCATGAGTAACGATCACCTGACGGATATCGCCTATCGTCACTTTATTGAAAGTGTTAAAGATTATGCCATATACATGCTGAGCACTGACGGTACGGTCATCAGCTGGAACGAAGGTGCCCGCCGGGCAAAAGGGTACCTGAGCGACGAGATCATCGGTTGCTACTTCGGTCTCTTCTATAGCGAAGCTGAGCAACTCTCCGGTGTACCGGCGAAAAACCTGGAAATCGCCCTGCGTAGCGGGCAGTTCGAAGGGGAAGGCTGGCGTTACCGCAAAGACGGCTCCCGATTCTGGGCGCATGTCATGATCGATACCATCCGCGATGAGCAGAACACCCTGCTGGGTTTTGCCAAAATCACCCGCGATATCAGTGAACAAAAAGCGATTAATGACCGCATCGCATGGATGGCGCGCTATGATGCGCTGACTGGTTTGCCTAACCGGGTGGAGTTCTTTGAGCGGGTGGAAAAGCTGATCACCGGTAATGATGCCCGCCGCTTTGCCATTTTCACCATCGATTTAGACAAGTTTAAAGAGATTAATGACCTGCAGGGCCATCTGATTGGTGACCAGCTGCTGCAGCGTGTGGCAGGCGCCGTGCTGAAAACGCTGCAGAAGGAGGAGATGGTCGCGCGCTTTGGCGGCGATGAGTTTGTGGCCGTTAAACCTTTTGCCGATGAGGGTGAAGTGGATGCCTTTGCTGCGCGCCTCTGGCACTGCTTCAGCGGTAAGCAGACGTTTGCCGCGACGGAAGTGGTTCTCTCCGCCAGCATTGGCATCTCGGTCTACCCGGAGGACGGTACGGATATTAACACGGTACTGAGCAATTCCGATCTGGCCATGTATCGGGCAAAGAGCAGTCTCGACCACAAGATTTGCTGGTACGAACGTGAAATGGATGACAAGACGCGGCAGCGCAATATGATGGCCGCCGACATCCGGCGCGGTATTCACGCAGGAGAATTTTCGCTCCACTATCAGGCTATCCGCAACATCAAAGATCGCCGGATCACCGGTTACGAGGCGCTGCTGCGCTGGCAGCATCCGCAGCTGGGGCCGATCCCGCCTGACGTGTTTATTCCCATCGCCGAAGAGAGCGGCGCCATCGTGCCCTTAGGTTACTGGGTGCTCGAGCAGGTGTGTAACGAATCGCTGGAAAAGGGTCTCAACAGAAAAGTTTCGGTCAATATCTCGCCGGTGCAGTTGCGTCACCGCAGCTTTATCGAAAAAGTCCGCGAGATCCTGATGCGTACCGCCTATCCGGTCAGCCTGCTTGAGTTTGAAGTGACGGAGACGGCGTTCATCATCAATAAGCAGCTGGCCTTTAGCGTCCTGCATCATCTGCAAAAAATGGGGATCAGCATCGCACTCGATGACTTCGGTACCGGCTACTCCTCCCTGAGCATGCTGCGCGATTTCCATTTCGACGTGATTAAACTCGACCGAAGTTTTATGCTTGATGTGGAGAGTAATCCCCAGGTCCGCTCATTCGTGCGGGCCATCATTTCGCTGGGAAATTCAATTAATACACCGCTTATCGCCGAGGGGGTGGAAACCGCCGGGCAACTGCAGATCCTCGAAGAGGAGGGGTGTGACGAGATGCAAGGCTTTCTGTTCGGCGAGCCGGTGGATATTAAACACCTGCCTCCGTCGTCCTGATACGCCCACCGGTTGCGGGTGGGCGCTGCGTCATTACTGATGCGCCAGCGGAGCCTGCCCGGAAAGATGCAGCAGAGCCGACTGTAGCGAGACGTCAAACATCTGACCGTGCGTCATACCAGGGTAGCGCCAGAAAGCCACCGTCAGGCCTTTGTCGGCCAGCTGCTGCTGGGTTTGTCGCAAAACACTCAGGGAAGCCACGTGGCCGGTCGGTTCCCGGGCAGCTTTGCCATCACCTTCCAGCAGATACAGCGATTTCCCGGAGAAGGCGGTGGCGCTTAAGGCTTCGCTGCCCTTCAGAGGAGATTCCTGCGCCTGGCCCAGTGACGGGCTGGCAGAATAATAGAGATGAAACAGCGAGGTCTTCCGCCACGCGTCGAGCACAAACAGCCCGCCGTAGGAGTGGCCCCAGATCGCGCGCTGGTGGGGATCTATTTTCAGGTGAGCTTCCGTTTGCGGCACCATTGTTTCGGTCAGCAACTGACGAAACAGGTCATTACCTCCGGTTTTTCGCGGCGGCAGCGCAGGTTTCCCGATTTGCGGTTTGAAGGCCTTTAGCGGAGGAGTGTAATCCCAGGCCCGGGCGGCGGTATCGAAGGGCAGCGTTGTCTGGTAACCGATAGCGACGATCACCGGCGGGGAGCCGGCGGAGAGCTGCTGCAGAAGGGCGTCGTTAAGCTTATCCATCACCGCGTTACCATCCAGCATATACAGCACAGGATAGCCGGCGGCGGGCGGGGCTTTGTCCGGCACGGCAGTCCACACCCGGTAGTGGCGTTCGCCATCGGCGGAGTCATACTGACGTTGCGTAAAATGATAGTACGCTGACCCTTTATCGGCGATGTTTGGCCCCAGCGGCTGAAGATCCGGTCGGGCGGTGCTACCGCTACTGTAGAAGAGCACGCCAACCGCCAGCGTCAGCAGCCCGCGCGCCCGGATGCTCCCTGAATTCCGCTTCACCTTGTCTAACCCCCTGTATTCTTTGAGCTGTCATTTTGTTGGGCTGACACGGTAACACAGCTTGTTTGATAATGGTTCTCATTTCTTTTGTGCGCTTTGGATCTGCGTGGGATACCGGACGGGGCTGGTGGGGGGGCGAAGCGAAAACGCAGGATACATGGCCGCCTGTCGGCGGCCATCAGGACACGGTCAGGGATCGCCGTTGATGCTACGCAACAGCCTTTTTACCAGCGGGATGAGCGCAATAAGCACCAGCGCAATAACCACGATCAGTAACAGCGTCAGCCCTTTATGATGACTGATAAGCACCCACAGCATCGCCAGCGTCATGAGATGATCCTTGCATTAACAGCGTTAACCACCGCCAAGGTGAATGAAATTTAACAGAATGGTGATGACCACCCAGGCCAGCAGCAGAAAGCGTCGTTTATCGCGTCGAGCTTCCAGCGCAGCGAAATAATTAGCGCTGTACCAGGTTGATATAATAATAGCCAGCGTGATGATGACCTGCCAGACCACTTCGCTAAAGCCCGTCACGATGCTTATCGCGCGAAAGCAAAGCACAATCGCGATGCCGTTAAGCGCGTTACACATCAACCATCCCCACAGGCTTGAGGGACGGCTAAAGAAATATCCAAGTCGTAAAACCAATGTCGTATACACCTTGCCAAAATAATCGCGCTGTAAAATGCAGTTTAATGCCCGACGAGGTATTGATATAAATCAAAATTAATTGAATAGCGCAGTAATCACTGGCATGCCGCGATCGCAGCATGGCAATGGAAAGGAGAGGGGATAAGCGAATAAACACACAAAACTAACTGTTTTGATAGCGTTTTTTAATTTCTTGGTGCGGTGAAATATTCTCATTAATCAATTTAAGAAAATGACATTAATTGCCATTGTTATTATTTTATGTGGCTCTATCACCAGCTAAATTAAAACCTATTTACTATTCACCACTGGCCGCTTGCGGGAGTGGTCTGAAACAGCCGGAGCCAAGGCTCCGGCTGGCGTCATACCTAATGAGGCAAGGCATTATGTTGCAGAATTTTCAGGAAGTCATTTTTGTCTGAAATTAATGACAGCGCGTTAGCGATCAGTTCATCGCTAAATATCGAGGCAATTTCTTTGAGCACATCAATATGCTCTTTTTCTTTCGCGATGACGCCGATGGCAATAAACATCACGTTGCTGCGATCCCAGATAACGCCATCAGGGAACTGAAAGATCTCAATGCCGGTTTTGAGAATGATATCCGTCGCGGATTTCGGCAAATGTGGCAAGGTGATGCCATTCCCCAAAAAAGTGGAAACCTGATGTTCACGCTCCAGCAGAAAGTGAACGCACTCCTGATTCACATATCCTTTGGCTTTACACTCCGCGCCAATCATAGCGATCACTTCCGCTTTATTACTGGCCTTGCAGCCGATATGCAGATTATCCAGCGTGATGTTATCGATCATAGCCAACCTCCCTGGTGAGACGCGTAGATTTTTTACCCTCGTGATTCGATGACAGCTCTTCTTCTAACTGCTCGAGCGATTTATTGGAGGTCTCCGGTAGGGCGAAGACCACGAACAGAATCGCTAAGTAGTTGATGGCTGCGAAGATGAAGAAGACCGGCCCAAGGCCCAGTTTCGCCTGCAGCAGCGGGAACAGGTAGCTGACCACCGCGTTCATGATCCACATGAAAAATACCGAGATCCCCATCGACAGCCCGCGGAATTTCAACGGGAACAGCTCAGCTAATACCACCCAGGTAATAAAGCCCATGGAACCCTGCATCACACCGACGAACAGCGCGCCCAGCAGCCAGATGGCGGTGGCTTTCAGATCGCCCACCAGGGTGTAATCGACAGCGGCGATAATCAGGTGCAGCGTGGCCATAATGGCAAAGCCGTAGATAATGATCGTCTTACGTTTGAAACGGTCGACAAGGAACAGCACGCCAATCAGCATACCGCCGACGGAGAAGACACCGTTCAGCACGTTACAGATCAGCGAGGTACGCTCTGAGAAGCCGGCAGCATTCAGAATTTCCGTGCCGTAGTACATAATGACGTTAACCCCAGTAGTTTGCTGCAACGCGGCCCAGGTAATACCGACCAGCAAAATTTTGAGGATCCATGGCGTTTTGAGGATAGTCGTGAAGGTGCCCTGAGCGCTGTACTTATTGCCGGCTTCAATTTTGATCAGGGTGGAGATGTCATCATACTCCTTCTGCGCGCGTTCCGCCGGGCGGATCTGTTTGAGAATATGCAGCGCTTCCTCGTGGCGATTTTTGCTGATCAGCCAGCGCGGGCTTTCCGGCGCGCGCCACATGCCAACAAAGAGGCAGACAGCGGGAATGGCCTGTACCAGCAGCATATAGCGCCAGACGTCCGGCAGATGGCCCCAGATGATGCCAATGATCGCGTTGATGGCAAACGCCGCCAGCTGGCCAATGACGATGGCGACTTCATTCAGGCCGGTCAGCTTACCGCGCATCTCGGTAGGCGCCACTTCCGAAATAAAAGTGGGGGCAGTGACCGACGCGCCGCCGACGGCGTAGCCCAGCAGGGCGCGGGCAATCAGCAGGGTGGTGATATCGGGAGCTGCGGCGGAAAGCAGGGCGCCGATAAGAAAAATAAAGGAGAGGAAGAGTAAATATTTGCGCCGGCCGAAGAAGTCGGCAAACTTGCCGCCAAACACGCTGCCCAGCGCGGCGCCGATCAGCAGGACGCTCATCACCAGCCCTTCGGTAGTCGGGGTCAGCGCCATGTACTGCTTCAGTGAGGAAAAGGCGCCGTTGATAACGCCGGTGTCGTAACCGAAAAGCAGGCCGCCGAAGGTGGCCACTAAGGTGATCTGATGAAGTCGTTTTCTCTGTTGCTGGTTCAGGTTTGTTATAAATGACATGGTAGTCCCTTTATTTTATTGAACGACACAAGATAAAAATACATCTCCCCAGTCAGGATTTATTACGCCTGTGTTGTCGTATCTAACTGAACTAAATGATTTTTCTTCTTTGTGTAATTGCTCAGCACAAGGCAGGGTACGCTCAGCAATGGCGGTCAAAGAGGTTTACGGCTTGGTGTTGATATGGATGTAGTCGATATCCGTTCTCCTTTTCGGGTTAGCGGTCTTCAGTGCGTCGGCAGCGCCGACGTCTGCCGGTGGACAGCGCCCTGGTGTGGCACGTTGCTGTCGTTGCGGCGATTTATCGTGATAAGAATATGGCACAAAGAAATGGAATGAGCATGCTACAAGATCACATTATGAAAATTTAATTTCAAATTGGTGTTGCAGAATGGTAAATGCATGAAGCCAATCACAAAGGATGGAGGGAGCATATCCCCATGAAAACCAGGTTAAATTTACAGGCCGGTAATAATGATGTTGTTTTCAGTAGGTTAATGTAAATCAAAGAATACAACGCAGATCACATTTTTACGCCATAATATCCTGGAATAGAATTTATATTTCATTACTGTGATCAGGGTAAAACGAGGATGGCGGCCTTCCGGCAACGGTCTGGAGGGGAAGAAAGCCCGTGGGGGAGGTTATAGGATGAATGTGTGGCCGGCGGGAACGCTGGGTAAAAATGCAGAGAAGGGGGATCCTCTGCATTTTACCCATCACGAAAAAGATCAGTGCAGTGCGGGCCAGTAGCCTTCGTTGGCGACGATCAGTTCATCGAGGATGGCTTTCGCCACCGCGGCGCTGGGCACCGTTTTCGATAGCGTAATGGCCTGCCACAGTTTCTGGTAACTACCCTCAACCCAGGCGTCAACCACCAGCTTTTCGACCGCCACCTGCTGCTCCATCAACCCTTTCTGGAACGACGGGATTTTCCCCATCGCCAGCGGCTCCGGGCCATTGACGCCCACCAGGCAGGGGACTTCCACCATCGCCGTCTCATCAAAGTTGGCGATCGCCCCGTTGTTCTCAACGATCAACAGCATCCGCTCCTGGGTGTTAAAAGCGATGGCGCAGGCGAGGTCGACGATAAAGGTGGCATGGGCCCCGGCATGAAAATGCGCGCCTTCCGCCGTGCCCCGACGGGTAATCTCCCGGGCCATATCGAAGACCTCTTTTTCACGTCCGGCCATCACCTCGTTCGCCCGCGTAAAGTCTGGATCGGCGTGCGCCACCTCATAGTCAGGATAGAGGTAGTATTTCAGATAGGTGTTAGGCAGTGTCGACGGATCGAGGGCAAACACATCCTTCACCTTTTTAAAGGTTTCGATCCAGCTTGGCGCTTTATGCTGAAAATCTTCTTTTGGACTGCTGTATCCCTGTTCCGCCACGTGACGCTTCAGCGCCGGCATCAGATCGTTACCGGCTTTATCGGTGATACGGGTCCACCAGCCGAAATGGTTCAGGCCATAGTAGCGGACGTTCAGCGCCTTGCGCGACGGCAGGCCGAGGATGTCGGCAAACAGCCCCTCGATAGCCACCGGCATATCGCAGATGTTGATGATGCGCGCGTCGGGTCGCAGGCGACGGGTGGCTTCCGCGACGATGGCCGCCGGATTGGAATAGTTGAGCATCCAGGCGTTCGGAGCGTATTGCTGCATATAATCGACCAGCTCCAGCACCCCGGCAATGGAGCGCATGCCGTAGGCAATCCCACCCGGACCGCAGGTCTCCTGTCCCGGCACGCCATATTTTAACGGGATCTTTTCATCCTTTTCCCGCATTTCATACAGACCGACGCGAATATGCGCCATCACAAAATCGACGTCAGTGAAGGCCGCCTGCGGATCGGTGGTATAGCTGAACTTCACCTGCGGGAAGCGTTCTGCCACCAGAATAGCGCAGGCGTCGCCGATCGTTTTCTGACGCTGGTGATGGTTGTCGTACAGACGGATCTCCCGCAGGGGAAAGCGCGACATATTTTCCAGCAACATCATCACAATCCCAGGGGTATAAGTACTGCCGCCGCCGGCAATCGTGACCACAAAGTTATCTTTCATTTACCACCTCGTTATTCAGTAACACCCAGACTGGCGTTGACCGCCGTTCGAATTTTGTTAACCCCCAGGCCATAGATCACCTGGACATGGTTGCCTTTAATCAGCACGCTGCTCCCGCCGCTCTCTTTCAACAGCGACTGCTGGATGAGGGCGGGGTCGCGCACATCGACCCGCAGACGGGTAAAACAGTTTTCCACTACGCAGACATTCTCTTTTCCGCCCAGTCCCGCAATCACCAGCGTACCTTTATCGGCAATCTCGCTTGCCTGGCCCGTCTGCTCGGAAGGCTCCGCATCGGCAGCCGCTTCACGGCCCGGGGGGAGCATCCGCAGACGGGTAATACAGAAGGTGCCGACCAGGTACATAGTGGCGGTCTCCAGCAGGCCGAGGGCGACAAATACCGGCCAGCGCGTCACGCTGGCGCCGGCGGGCAGGTTATAGACGACAAAATCGATAAGACCGTTGGTGGCGCAGACCCGCACGTGAAGCAGCCAGGCCAGCATCTGGAACAAACCGTCCAGCAGGGAGTAGATAAGCCACAGCAGCGGGGCGGTGAAGATAAAGAGAAACTCAAAAGGTTCGGTGATCCCCACCAGAACGGAGGTCACAATTAAGGGGATCAGCGTGACTTTAAGCCGCTGCTTATTCTCCGGTTTCGCCGTACGGTAGAAGGCGAGCGCCATGCCGGCGGTGCCGAAGATCTTCACCATCCCGTAGGTTAAAAACCGGGCGGAATCACTCAGCGCCCCGATGGGATGACGGGCGATTTCGGCAAGGAAAATGGGCTTGGCGCCAATAACCGTTTGACCATCAATCAGCAGCTGTCCGCCGATGGAGGTAAAGACAAACGGCGACCAGATCAGATGATGCAACCCGGTCGGGATCAGGAACCGGTTGAGAAAACCGTACAGGAAGACCCCGATGGCGCCAAAGGATTTCATAAAGCCGGTCAGCGCCGAAATGCCCAGCTCAACCACCGGCCAGAGATAGACGGTGGCGATGGCGAACAGGCCAACCAGCGGCAGCATCACGATCAGCACCAGCTTACTGTTGCCGTAGATCGACAGCGCGCCGCGAAACTCAATGCCGACCACGCGGTTGTGGACAAAGGCGACGGCGCAGCCAAGGATAATCCCAAGGAACACGCCCATATCAATGACCTGAAAACCAAAGATAAAGGTTTGTCCACTGCCGTACAGTTGCGCGTTGGTGGCACCGGACGCCAGGCGATGGGTCAGGGTCAGCCAGCTATTGTTCGCCGCCAGATACACCAGCCAGGTCATCGCCGCCACGAAGGCCGCTTCGGCTTTGCGGGTTTTCGCCAGGCCGCTGGCCAGCCCAAGGCAGAACAGAAACCCGAGATGGTTCATCAGCGCCCAGAGCATGCTGGAGACGAATTTCCCCAACAGGTAGAGCGCGCTGCTTTCATCCACCCACAGCCGGTTGGTGGTCATGCTGAACAGGGCGATCAACAGGCCGATAGCCGGCAGATATAGCACCGGCCCGATCATTGCTTTGGAAAAGTCCTGAAGCTTTTTCACGCCAATCATGGTTGTCCTCTCGTCTTCGCAGACCTGATGAATAGGCTTATCAGACTAGGAGCAGACCACCAGGATCCCGAGCAGGAAAAGGGCCATCTGTGATGAAAGTCATATATATTGTTGCTGGACAGATATATAAATATGGCGAGATTTATAGATGAGTTAGTGTTGAAATTTTCGCTGAAATTTAAAAATAATCTTTTATTTACATTAAGTTATTCGCTTATTTGTTTGACGAGCGCCACCTTAGCGAGACATCTAAAAGTGATTTATAAAAAGATTGCCATTGAACTGAGGACCCGCATCAACAGCGACGACTATGCCGTCGGCGATATGCTGCCCAGCGAAAAAGCGCTCGCTGCGGAGCTGCAGGTCTCGGTGATGACGCTGCGCAAAGCGCTGGCGCTACTGGAGGAGGAAAAGCTGATCGCGCGGCGGCACGGCAGCGGAACCTGCATTGTGCGTAAAAGTAACTATCACGGGGGAGAACTGGAGGGCTTTAACTACCAGATGCAGGTGGTAGGCGTCACCAACTACCGTAACAAAGTCATTGAATTCACGCTGCTTGATGCTCCTCCGGCCATCGCCCAGCAGTTAAAGATCCAGCCGGGGGAAAAAGTTTACTACGTCAGGCGGCTGCGGCTGATTGATGAGGTCCCGATCCTCGTGGAAAACAGCTATATTCCATTCGCCACCTTTCCCTGGCTCAGCGTGGGTAACCTCGAGCAGTCTAAATTCAACTATTTCAAAAAAGAGTGTCATATCACCATCATCGAGAGCCACCGCAGCTATACGCCGGTGCTGGCGACCCGCGAGCAGGCCGAGCTGCTGCAGGTAGCGCCAAACAGCCTCCTGCTGCGGGTGCAATCGGTGAGTTATGCGCAAAACCGGGCGATCGTCGATTTCTCAGAGATCTACCAGAACACCAGTAAGTACAACGTGAAGCACATTACTCGCCGCTAGCGGATTCAGGTCAGCCATCCCCTGGCGATCAGCTCCATTCCCAGCGCCAGCAGGAACAGCAGAAAGCCCTGACGAAAGCGTCGCGGGCTGAGACGCGAGCGGATCCACTGTCCCAGCCACATGCCGAGTAGCGCGGGCAACAGCGCCAGCCCCGACAGCAGCAGCGAATCAGCATGCCAGCCATCGTGCAGGGAGAGGCCGGCCGCCATCGCCAGGGTGGAGAGGGTGAACGACAACCCCAGAGCCTGCACCAGTTCGTCTCGACGAAAGCCCAGCGTCTGCAGCCAGGGAACGGCCGGAATAACAAATACCCCGGTCGCCCCGGTGATAACGCCAGTCAGACCGCCCATGAGCGGCGACAGCCACTTCTCCACGCGGGCGGAAACCTGCAACGCCGGGCCACAGAGCGCATACCCGGCATAGGCTATCAACACGGTGCCAAGCGCCAGCGCTGAGCACCGAGGATTGAGGCTGATCAGCAGTGACGACCCCGCCAGCGTTCCCATAATAATCCCGGTCATCATAAGCCAGAGGCGGCGCACAATCTGCGCCAGCGCGGGGCCAGCCAGCAACTGCCAGAGATTGGTTAACAGCGAGGGAAGTACCAGCAGCGCCGCTGCGGCCTGCGGCGGCATCAGCAGACCAAGCAGGCCCATCGCCACGGTGGGTAATCCCATGCCGGTCACCCCTTTGACCAGTCCGGCGGCGATAAAGATCAGCAGTAAATAAAAGATGTGGAGATCGAACATCATGGCTCACTTTTCAGGGTAGAAAGGGACATTGAAACCACTGGTCGCTAAAGCCACAATGCGGTATGTTGCCCTAAGACTACGGGAAAACCGAAGGGTGGGGAGGGTGTGATGCGGATGGATCTGGCCGATCTGCGACTGTTTATCGCCATCGTGGAGAGCGGCAGTATTACCGGTGGGGCCGCCATGGCCCATCTGGCCCTGGCCTCCGCCAGCGAAAGAGTGCGCAAGCTGGAGGCAGAGGTCGGTGTTCCCCTGTTGCAGCGTCATGCTCGCGGCGTAGCGCTGACTGAGGCCGGGGAGGTACTGGCGCGCCATGCACGCCCGCTTCTTGAGCAGCAGCAGCGTCTGAGCCAGGCGATGAGCGCCTTCGCCCGCGGTCAGCAGGGGACGCTGCGGCTGTTCGCCAACACCTCGGCGATGTCGGCTTTTCTGCCGGGCAAGCTCGCCGCCTGGATGGCAGCGCATCCGGCGGTGCAGATCGACACCGAAGAGCGCACCAGCGCGGATATCGTCAGCAGCATTCTGGCGGGTGTGGCGCAGGCTGGAGTGGTGTCCGATGCGGTCGACCCCGGGCCGCTGCATCTGGATCCTGTCGCCGATGATCCCCTGGTGCTGATTGTGCCGCCGACTCACCCTCTGGCCGGCGCGAATGAAGTGGCGTTTGCGGCGGTCATCAACGAGCCGCTGGTCGCCCTCTACCAGACCAGCGCACTGCAGCAGCATATTGAACAACATGCCGCCGGGCTCGGCCAGGCGCTAAACGTCCGGGTCCGGATGAGCCATTTTGAAGGGCTTTGCGAGATGGTGGCTCACGGCGCCGGCGGGGCGATCCTGCCCCGCGTCATTGCCGAACGCTACCAGCAGCGCTACCGGTTTGCCGTCATCGCGCTGCAGGATCGCTGGGCACAGCGCCGCCTGTGTCTGTGTTATCAGGATGATGCCCGGCTGACGCCAGCGATGCGCCGTTTGCTGGCGTGGCTCCGACAGCCGTGAGACCATGGGTGACAGTGTCACTTTTCATGGCGGTTATTGCTACTGACATCCGTGTCAGAGATGCGATAGTAGACGTCCGACATTTATTAACACGCGAATCAGGACAGACAAGATGAGTACATTACCAAAGGTCGCGGTGCTGGGACTCGGCGCCATGGGACATGCTTTTGCCAGCAATCTGCTGAAGAAAGGCTTTACCGTCGCAGGCTGGAACCGTTCGCCAGCACGCGGCGAAGATTTACAGGCGCAGGGATTATCCCTGCATACCACGCCGCAGCAGGCGGTCGCTGATGCCGAGGTGATCATCAGTATGCTCGCCGACGGTCAGGCTACCCTCGAGGTACTGGCGCAAATAGCGCCTGCCTGTCAGCCGCAGGCGATCTATTGTCAGATGGGCACCATTGGCCTGCCGGAGACGCAGGAGGCTATCGCCTTGCTACGGGCGCTTCAGCCGACGATGACCTTCGTCGATGCCCCGGTTTCAGGGACCAAAGCCCCGGCGGAGAAGGCGCAGATCCTGGTGCTCGCCAGCGGAGATCGTGAAAAGTGTGCCGCTGCCGAACAGGTGTTTGCGGCTATCTCCCGCGGGACGCAGTGGTTTGGCGAGGCCGGCAACAGCCAGAAAATGAAGCTGGTCCTCAATGCCTGGCTGATTTCGATGATGCAGGGCATCGCGGAAAGCGCCCAGCTGGCGAAGACGCTGGGCTTTACCCCCGACCAGCTCTGGAGCGCTCTGGAAGGCGGCCCGCTGGCCGCACCGTATGTCAAAGTGAAACTGGATGCCATCGCCAGCGAGCAATTCGCGCCGCAGATGCAACTGGCGCATGCGCTGAAAGATGCCCGGTTGGCGCTATCCCTGGCCGAGCCGCACACCATGCCGGGGCTGGATAACATTGCCGAACTGTGGCAGCAGGCGGCGGGCGCGGGATATGCCGGACAGGATTTGTCAGCGGTATATCAGTGGCTGTCGACGTCGGCGAAAGCGTAGTACCGCATCCTCAGGAAAAAGTGGCCGTGGTGGCCACTTATCCAGAGAAGAGTTATTTCCCGGAGAGAGCCGGGCGAGTGTCGATCCCTTCGTCAATGCGCTTGATCATATAGGGAAAGAACGGATTGGAAGACTGACGCATCAGCGAGTCCAGACCCACAACCAGCACCGAACGCTCGCCGCGAGCAGCAAACGTGCCGAGGCTGATCCCATATTGATTCAGCGGATGGGGATAGCGCCCGTACAGCGAATCGCTTAACGGGAAGGGGAGCGCGACATGAGAAAGGGAGTATACGTCCGGCAGGTAGCGCATTCCCTGCAGCTTTTCCACTGTGGTGTCTGTTTTCCCGGCAGGTGTTGTGCGGATTTCCATATCGGTACTGGCTGAATTCGCGTTAGTGATGATCGTGGTCTGATAAGCGCGTGGCGGCGCGGGCAGCAACCGCGCCAGCGCGGTGTAAGACGTCCGGCGTAATAATGAATTAAACCTGACGGCATGATTCAAATCGAAGAGGACAATTTCACTGCCATTTTCCGGCAAACGGTTATACAGCGCCGTCACGATCGCCCGCGTACTGACCGTTGAATCCACAACGGACTGAAAGGTCAATACCGGCGGTAAGCTGTTAAGTCTGTGATTTCTCGAGTCAGTCACTATCTGCTTTTGCAGCGCTTTGGTCAGCAGGAAGGACTGCCGGGCGGCGTTCGTCGGGAAGGAGTTATATTTGAACGGATTAAACTCGGGCATGATGTTTAACCATGCGGCTTTCGAGAAGGCGGGAAGAAACGCGGGCCAGCCAGCGAGGCCGGAAAAACGCGCGAAGCTGGTAATACCGATCATCGGAGAAATCAGGATCACCCGCTGTGGTTTTGCCAGTTCGGCATTATCCAGCGCGTCCAGCGAATATTTCATTGCCAGCGCGCCGCCGTTGGAAAATCCGACGATATGCAGGGGCACATCATTACCCGTCAGTCGTTTCGCTTCTCTCACCGCAAGGCGCGTGGCGGCAAGCCAGTCCTGCCAGTCCACATCGGTCAGCCCGGCGGGAACCGTCCCATGGCCCGGTAATCTGATACCGATGGCGACATACCCCTGTTGCCGGTAATTTTCAGCGATATGCCGCAGGCTGTAGGGGGTATCTGTCAGACCATGCAGCAACACCACGGCGCCTTTCGGTTTGCCATCCGGCATCATGATATATGACCGATTCCAGTTGGTTGGAAACGAGTCCGGATAGATGGGGCTGTGACTATAGTAACGATTCAGTTCGGTTTGCTGCTCAGCGTCCAGCTTATCGGTAACCTGGCGTTTTACCTCACTGAAGAGCGCATTCTCTTTGTTGATGTAATCGTTCCAGTCAGCATTGTCGATTTCATCCGCGTCCATCTCATGCGGAACCCAGGTATGCCAGAGCTGCAGCTCGGGTCCGCGCTGAATGTCATAAAGGCGTAGTCCCAGAGCGCCAACGATCAACAGCAGCAGGGACAACACGATACGTTTTAACCAGGTTACCCATTTCAACGCGTAGCTTCCTTTCTTAATGACATGTTTTCTGAGTATAAATAAACATGGTCAGGGAGATTTACTTTTTTACGCAGGACGGGGCGTGAAGCGCGCTGAGCGGTTCTAGGGCATTGGGTTTAGCGATGCAAGACCAGTGGACGGATCCATCAATGGCCAAGCGCTTACTGGCTGACGGCTTCAGCGGGACACCGTCGAACATTCGCCATTTATATCATCTCTTAATAAACAAAAATTCCAGCGACGTCCGTCACTGCGCAACTCGGTGATGCTGAGCGGGTGGACGTCGATACGTGCAAATGAGTGAAGTGGGGCGCCGAGAACGTTGAGGATCATGGCACGGATAGTGGAGGCAGACGCAATTACACCGTGTCGGCCTGGAATATCGACGTGTTTTGCCAGCCAACGGCCACAGCGCGCCAGTAACTGAGCACGTGACTCTCCGCCCGGCGGCGGATCGCCCTCCAGCCAGGCCAGGAAAGCGTCGGCGTCTTGCGTCATCACCTCACGTACTGGCCGACCGGCCCAGATGCCGTAGTCGGGTTCCGCCAGCTCCATCACCGGGGTACCCTGTAAAGAGAGCGCTGCGGCAGTTTGTCGGGCGGCGGTCTCCGGGGAGAGCCAGACGCGGTGACAACGGGCGACACGGCTTTGTAACTGACGCGCCCGCTGCCATTCCCGCGCCTCCAGAGGGTCATCACAGGGGAAATGTGAACCTCGGGACGCTGCCGTTTCTCCCTGACAAATCAACGTTAGCGACGCTCTCATGATGTGTTAACCGCGACGGAAGGCTGGGCGCTGCACACCTGTCGCCGGCGTGCGTTCGGCTAAAGCACCGAACGCCACACCGATAACGCCCCAGAGCACCAGGTGCGTGCCGAAGGAGCTGATACGGAAACGCCATAGCAGGTCCGCCGGGAAGTGTTCGGGCACTTCGTTCACTGTCGGCATCAGGGCACAAACCACGAGCATCAGCGCCACCGCGAACAGCGTTGCCCACATCATCGCATTCCCTCTACCGAGGCGCGGTATTAGCTGATGTGATAACCACGCGGCCGCGATGACGATGCCGATGGAAAGCAACATCATGACGAAGTACAGTTCGGTACGATAGCCGATGGTCTCCGGGTTACCGACCGCGGGCGGATTGGGTGGGTATTTCAGACCAGGCATCAGGCTCATGACCAGAAAGCCGACCAGCGCCAGGCCTAACGCTAACAGACGCGGGTTCGATGGTCCGAAGCGCTGATAGCTAAAGGCCCAACTCAGCGCCAGACCGCCGCCCAGCGCTGCGCCGAACAGCACCATGCCGGCCATTAGCCCGATCCCGGACTGGGTTTGACGGCTAAACACCTCTTCTTCACCGCCGTCAGCCGACGCGCTGTGTTGGTGTGAATGAGCGGCCAGACTTTCTTCAATCCCGATAGCGCGATCGACCTGTGGCTCGCCGAAATGGTGTGCAAAAGCAAATGCCACCAGTCCAGCCAGAATGCCTGCTATCATCCCCTTGAATAATAGTTTCCCAATCATGTCCGCCTCCTCAGTGGCAGGGAAAACCCAGCAGATGGCGTGCGTCGTGGAAGAATTCATGCACCTGGGTGCCGGAAAACATCGACGTCGCACCTTGTTCCGCACCGACGAAATAGATCGCTAACAGCGCCAGCAGGGTGGTGAACAGGGCCCAGGGCAACAGCGCCGCGACCGGTATCGGAGTGGCCGGGGTGTTGGTGGTAAGGGTGATATCGCTCATGATGTGACTCCGTTGTTAACTTGGCTGATGGAAGATTGTGCCGGGCTCACCGTGACCGGAACGCCGAGTGGAAGAGAGTGGTGGTTATGCGCCGGCGGACAGCTGGCATTGGCCAGGACGATCGGCTGACCATGCGGCGTGTTGATATACGCCAGTCGCCATTCCTGGGTCCGTCGGGCAATGTCATCCGGTGCGGTCAGGTGGAGGGCGGTGATCATGTTCTCCATTGCTGTCGCCCACTGGCGATAGTAGGCATCGTTCACGCTTTCGCCGGGCTGCGCCGGAGCCGCCTTGATCGCTTCGCTGAACGTCCGTACCCATTCTGCCCACGGGAACAGCCCCGCCCGGTGCAGATGGACGATCAGGGAGAAGGCTTTCGCCTGCCAGGGCTTATCAAAAACCGGCCCCTCCTCGTCGCGGGGTAACCCGACGGCGGCGTAATCATGCTGTGTCGCAATGCTCATGCTTCCTCCAGATAGTCGTCCCACAGATCGATGTACACGTTGTCCGGGCGCGGCGTGCCCCACAGTTCCAGCGCGGTGAAGCTGACGCTGTAGACGTGCTGAGGATGTTCGCCCAGACCGTGCGCGGCAGTGTCCGGCGTGATGAACACGCCGTGATCGGTCTCAATACGGCCGATTTTCCCGCGCACGTAACGCGGCAGGCGGGTGTGGGTGGTTGGGTTGATGTTTTTTGCCCGAACCCGGTCTCCGGCCTTAAAGCGGGGAGCAATATCGTGACTGACGCGCGCGGAGGCGCCGGTACTGACAACCATCGCCACGATGTCCTGCGTCAGCACCGGCGTGCCCGGCGCGCAGGGGGCAGGGGTCGAGCCACCCCAGAGTTCATCGGCGGTGATCACCCCTTTTTCCAGCAGCAGCGTTTCAAATGCGTGCAACCAGTGCTCGTAGTAGCTCGCCTCCAGGTAGTGGGCTGGATCCATGCGTTCAATGGCGTGGCGGAATTCATCCACATTGAAATGTCCGCCGACGAACAGCGAGGCGAACAGCGGAAATACCCGGCGCTCCCATTCATGATGGAAATACGGCTCATTTTCCTCGTTGAGGATCGGCCCGAGGCCGTGCATACCGCCCAGATCATGTATCCCGTTCATGGTTTTCTCCTCTTATTATGGCGCGGCGACCAGGCCGGTGCCGATCATGGAATCGCGGGTGACCAGTTCGATCAGCTGCGCTTCGCTCCAGCCGTCGGTACCCGCCGGACGTTCTGGCAGGACCAGATAGCGCAGTTCCGCGCTGCTGTCCCAGACGCGCACCTCTTTACTTTCTGGAATGTTTACCCCGAATTCGGCCAGAACGCCGCGCGGGTCGATAACGATACGCGAACGATAGGGGGCCGATTTGTACCACACCGGTGGCAGACCCAGCACCGGCCAGGGGTAGCAGGAACATAATGTACAGACGGTCACGTTGTGCACGTCCGGCGTGTTCTCCACTACCTGCATGTCTTCACCCTGCACGCCGGAGAAACCCAGCTCGGCGATGGCGGCTGTGGCGTCCGCCAGCAGCCGACGTTTATACTCCGGATCACTCCACGCTTTAGCGACCACCTGCGCGCCGTTACGGGGGCCGACCTTGTGCTCGTAAGTGTCAATCAGTTCATCCAGTGCCGCCGGGTCAATCAGTCCTTTCTCCTGTAGCAGGGATTCCAGCGCCCGGACGCGTAGTTCGATGTCCGCCGGCGGTTCAGTATGGTCGTGGTCGTGTTGATGGCTCATTTTATGGTTCCCGATAGTTAAGGGTTAAAACATCCGCCAGTCGCCGGAAGCTTCAAATGCGGCGGCGGCCTGATAAAGGGTGCTTTCGGCGAAGTGGCGTCCTACCAACATCATTCCTACCGGTAAGCCGTCGACCAGCCCACAAGGGAGAGTCATTGCCGGATGGCCGGTAATATCCTGCGGCGCGGTATTGCCGATCATTTCAAATGCGCGGGAGATGTATTCGGTAATGGAGCAGTCAGGTTCCGGTAATGGCTGAGCGACAAGCGGTACAGTGGGCATCACCAGCAGGTCGAAGTCCGCCAGCGCCCGGTCATAGCCCGCACGCGCGCGACGCGCGATATTCTGCGCCTTGGCATAGTAGCGGCCATGGTAGCGTTCCAGCCCGTACTGGCCGACGAACATGCATATCTTCAGCGATGGGGAAAGCGCATCGGCGTTGTCACGCCACTGGGCGTGCTTGTCCAGCAGCGCTACGTCATATTGTCCTTTCCAGTTAAAGCCCATGCCGTTGCCATGCATCATCTGCGCGGTCAGCCCCTCGCAGCCGATAGGGGACCAGAGCGCCCCCGCCAGGCTATGCTCCGGTACCGAAATCTCGCCGACCGTCGCGCCCAATTCCTGCAGACGGGCGACGGCAGCGCGAACTTTCTCCGCGACTCGCGCATCCAGGTTCGGCAACTGAAAACCTTCGGCCATAATGCCGATCTTTAAGCCACGGACTCCCTTACCGAGCGCCTCGGTATAGGCTTCCACTTTGGGAGCATACTGACGTGGGTCCAATCCGTCCGCGCCGGCAATGACCTCAAGGACTAAGGCATTGTCTTTTACGCTGCGGGTCATCGGCCCGGTATGGTCGAAAGTGGCTTCGATCGGCATGATGCCGGTATAAGGCACCAGACCGTGGGTCGGTTTCAGGCCATAGAGGCCACACCATGCGGCGGGAATACGCGCAGAGCCCCCTTGATCGCCACCCATGGCCAAATCGACTTCCCCGGAAGCGACCAAAGCGGCGCTGCCAGAAGATGAGCCACCGGCCGAGTAGCCGTGGCGCAACGGGTTATGCACGGGCGCCGGATCGGAGGTATGGCTGCCTCCCGACAAGCAGAAGTGCTCGCAGGTGGCTTTGCCGAGAATAGTCGCGCCGGCATCCAGCAGTCGGGTGGCAACGGTGGCGTCGTAGAGGGGGACGAAACCTTCCAGCGTCGAGGCGCCGTTCATCATCGGTACGCCAGCCAGCGCGATGTTGTCCTTGAGCACCACGGTGCGGCCGGCCAGTTTACCGGTTGCTGCACCTGTCACCTCGGTCTTGTAATACCAGGCATTAAGCGGGTTTTCGTCGCCTTCAGGACGATAGCCGGCGGCGCGTGGGTAGTGCACCGCGGGGATCTCGTCGGGCAGGGCGTCGATGAGATCATAGGCGTCGAAATTGGCCTGCATCAGCGCCAGATATTCTTCGGCTTGCGCAGGCGTCAATCGTATGTTTAGCCGACTGGCGAGCACTTGCAGTTGTTCAATGGTAGGACGTTCAATAGCCATGGAGTTCCCTTTGTATGGTGTTTGCCAATGCAACCTGCCTTCAACATAAGCCCGAAATGTCATCACTACATGGTTGTGCAGGTCAGTCATTTGGCTGAGACGGACACCCGCCTGTTGCGCGGATGTCCGTCCTCGGTTAAGACGGTTTATCTGTTTTCGGCCAGTGAATGCCGACGCTTTTCATCCCTTTGGTGACGTCCATGTCAGGGTGCGCGAGTACCACATCCCGGTATGAAGGGCTGCCGATGACGGCGGGTTTGAACTGGGTCAGGAATGCGGTAACCTCTTCACGGATATCCTGCGGAACGTTGAAGTTCTCGTAGCATTCATCAATAGCCTCGAATACGGCTTTCCAGTGCACTTCGGTCAGCCCCATTCCGCGGTGTGCGGTCACCATATCTCGTCCCCGGTAGACCGTGTTGCCGCCCCAGTGCTTGCACAGAAAATCGACAAAGTTGATATGCTCTTTCTGGAACGACGATTCGGATACGTGCGCCCAGATATGGCCGATATCGGGATGTTTCATACAGGTCTTCAACACTTCTCCTGCGAAAGCGTAAACGGCGTCATAACCACCGAGACGTTCATAAAGTGTGGGTTTTTGCTGCTGATCGGTCATGATGGATTTCTCCGTTGCGGGTGAGTAGTGAGTCTGGGGATGTCTCTGTGCCGATTCGCATCAGAACAGTTTCATCACGCGCAGGGTGGTATGTAGATCTTCCTTAAAACCGCCATCGACGTTGAGGTCGCGCTGGAGCAGACCCTGTACCTGCACCGTGGGGGTGACGAATTTCGATAATTCCAGCCTGACCTGATCGACGCGCGTCGCCTGTTCGTTCTCGATACCGTCAAGCTGCTGTTTGCCGCCCCAGTATTGGGAATAACCGGCGGCCAGGGTCCAGCTCTTATCGGCGGGCGGCGTCCAGGTCACCCAGCCCTGAAACTGATAGGTGTTGTCCTGCTTGAGTCGACCGGTGCCGATGCCCGAGGCGTCGTCGTTGACGCCATACCACATCACGTCCGTGGAAAGTTGGGTGGCGAAACCGTTACCCAGCTGCTGCACGCCGCCGAGCTGAAGGTCGAACTTCCAGCGATTTTCACCGACGTTTAGCGTGCGTCCGGCGTCGTAGGAGCCCGCGGGGAGGTACAGGTAAGGCACAATGGCAAAGGTTGTGCTGGGGTTGTTGACCAGCCAGACCGGCGCGGCAAGGATGGGATCGCCCAGGCCGCTGGCTGAATCAAGTCGAACGCCGTTTAGTGAGCCATTGTAAAGGCGTCCGTAAGGCAGCAGCACTTGCGGCGCAACCGTAAAGCCACCGACGTCCATGTAGTGAACGTAACGAAAGATGCTGACGAAGGAGTCGAGCCCGGTCTCTTGCTTAAGTTCACCGCCCCCGGTGGGGGTGAAGCTATCTCTCGTCGCGTAGGTGAAATATCCCAGAACGGCATCGGTGCCGGCGGGGGCGGGAATGAGGTCCTGCGAATTGAGATCGACCGCATGGGCCGGGCCGGTTGCCAGCCACAGTGTGCAGGCGGCCAGGCTGGTGCGAAACGTAGCGTTACTGAAAGTCATGACGTTCCCCCTCTTGTCTGATGTCGTGTTATGTCCGGAGCACGGTGTGGCCGGAAGACCTTACGCTTACTGATACTAGGGAGAAATTTGCGGCGTACTTGCTTCAGCAGGACAGTCGTTTGGCTGGAAGGGACATTCGGTTGCGGGCCTGCCCCTCGTCGTGTGATGGTCCGCCATAGTGCAGACGCCGCACGTTTAGGGTGCGGTTCCACGTTTTGTCGTTCCGCTATTCGACGCCCTATATGCCAGCAGAAAAGGGGGGGCGCGGATTTTCAGTGATAGTTCCCGGTAACTTAGCGCCGATCGGCGTAACTGAAAGAGGGTGTATTAGCTCGTTGGCATGATAGTTGCTGTCTGCGGAAACGTTTCTGTCGTTTTGGCGGAATTCCCGGCGCGAGGTGAATGATGATGAATAGCATGCAGTCTGCGGGCAGTCTCCACTATTCAACCGTTGGCGTTACCGAGTCGCGCCGCTTCGAGTACTGGAACGACGTAGTGTTACGCCACTGTATTCCAGCCGCCAGCGCCCCTCTGGCTGGGGTCGACTTTGATGCACAGCTGACGGTACGTGGAGTGGGTCTGGTGGATATGTGTTCACTGTCCGCGCCGCTACACAGTTGGGATCGCACGGCCCGTTATTTGCGCCAGGGCCCCGACGACGATCTGTGGTTGGGGTATATGCAGGATGGATACGGTCAGCTTGAACAGGGGGGACGCAAGGCGACGCTGGCAGCGGACAGTCTGGTGCTCTACGATGCCGCCCAGACATTCCGCTTCAGTCTTGGCGGGCGCGATAATCATTTGGTGCGGATCCCCCGCCATTTGCTGAGCTGTCATTTACCGGGGGTCGAACACCTCACCGCGATGGTGCTCGACGACCGCCGCCCGGGCGTGATCCCATTGCGCGAAATGCTGCGTCAGGCGGCAGCGATGCCCGCCTGTCTGAACACAGCGGATATCTCCGGCCGCTTCTCCCAGACGTTGCTGGATCTACTGGTACTGAGCCTGGAGCTACAGGACCTGAACAACGTTGGTGTTGAGCGCGATCTGTATTCCCGGATGATGAACTACATCCGGCGGCAACTTGTCGATCCCGATTTGAACATCGAAAGCCTGGCACGGGCGCACCACGTTTCCGTTCGCACCGTCACGCGTGCTTTCGCCCGCCATAAAAAAACGCCGATGGCAGTGATTTGGCAGGAGAGGCTGCAGGCGAGCCGAGAGGCTATCGAACGCGGACGAGTCAGTAGCGTGTCCCAGGCGGCGCTGGATTTCGGCTTCTCTGATTTCTCTCATTTCAGCCATGCCTTCCGCAAAGCCTTCGGCATTTCTCCTCGCTCTCTGCTGCCGAAGAAGCAGTAAACTCGCCTGAGGACGTCATTCTCAGGTGTAACAACAGGCTAAACGATGCCGGTAATACGGTCAGTGTAACCAGCGTGGCAACCAGTAGTCCCCCGATAATCGCATAGGCCATCGGTCCCCAGAATACCTGATGAGAGATGGGGATCATTCCCAGAATGGCGGCACAGGCAGTCAGGCAGATGGGGCGCGCACGATGCTCTGCGGCCGCAATAATGGCGGCATCGCTTGCCATCCCCTGAGCAAGGTTGCTGTCAACCTCGCTAATCAGTATGACGGCGTTACGAATGATCATGCCAGCGAGCGCAATCACGCCAAGAAGAGCGACAAATCCCATTGGTGTTCCGCCAGGCAACATAGCCAGCACGATACCCGGTAAACCAAACGGGGCCATCAGTATAGCCAACGCCATACGGGAATAGTTGCGCAACTGGAGCATCAACAGCAAGAGTATGATGACCAGTGTCACCGGCAGAATCGCATAGACCGAACTATTACCTTTTTCAGACTCAGCAACCGCGCCCCCTTCTTCAATGCTGTAGCCTTCAGGCAGTTCCGCGCGCAACCTGTCTACCGCAGGTCGCAACGCTGCGGATACTGCTTCGGCGCGAAGTCCCGGGGCGAGGTCAGTTTGCACGGTGATGAAAGGCAAACGCTGTCGACGCCAGATAACCGGATCATCCACGCCCCAGACTGGCGTGGCAAAGGCGCTGAGGGGAATTTGTTTACCGTCATTCCCCTGAATAGTCAGCGAAGAGAAGGTGGCAAGGTTAAGACGCTCATTGTCCCTGGCCCGGAGCACCACATCGACAAGGCGGTCATTATCGCGAACCGACGTGACTATACTGCCGGACCAGACGGTATTGAGCATCCGGGCCAGACTTTCTGACGACACGCCCGCAGCCCGGGCTGCGGTCTGATTGACCTTGAGGGTAATGACTCTCTCCGGTTCGCCTGCCGTCTGATTAACCTCGCGAGAGGAGGGGGACCGGCCAATGACATCGCTCAGGCGGTTCGCGATCGACCTGACCTTCAGATAATCTGGCCCACTCACCCGGTATTTGACTGGCCAGCCGACGGGAGGCCCAAGTTCCAGGGGCGATACGCGCGTGATGATGTCGCTAAAGCGCGTAGCCAGTATCCTGTTTAACTGCCGATGAAGACGATCCCGCGCTTTAAGATCTTTAGCCACCACCACCATCTGGGCGATATTTTCATTTGCCAGAAGCACATCCATAGGCAGGTAAAAACGGATCGCTCCCGACCCAACGTATGTCGAAAAGCGCTCAACGTTGCGGTTGCCTGCCAGGGCCTTCTCCAGCTTTTCAGCCGTATTTTGCGTTTCCGACTGCGAGGCATTTGCCGGTAGCGTCAGGCTTACCAGCAATTCTGGCCTGTCGGAGGCGGGGAAAAACTCCCCCTGCATAAAGGTTGTTCCGTAAACGGACAGACCAAGCGCAATGAGAGCAAGACACACGGTGGCGAAGCGGTGACGCAACGCCTTGCGCAGTAGCCACTGGTATCCGCGGGCCATCCGTCCAGGACCTTTCGCCTTCTGTCTGATGTTGTCAGATAACAGCCACGTCCCGGTTAACGGTGAAAACAGGATCGCGACAACCCATGAGCACAGCAGGGCGATGAGCACCACGGCAAACAGGGAAAAGCAATATTCACCGGCGCTGGACGCAGCAAATCCCACGGGAATAAACCCGGCAATCATCACAAGGGTGCCCGTCAGCATCGGAAATGCGGTCGTTTTAAAAGCCCGGGTCGCCGCCTGCCGGCGGGAATCCCCGGCTTCCAGACCAGAGACCATGGTTTCCACGGTGATCATGGCGTCATCGACCAGCAGACCCAGCGCGATAATCAATGCGCCGAGAGAAATACGCTGCAGACCTATTCCTGCCAGCATCATTCCCGTAAAGGTCATGGCCAGAACCAGTGGGATGGCCGCAGCCACTACCAGTCCGGCTCGTAAACCCAGAGAGACAAACGAAACGGCCAGGACGATCGCCACGGCTTCGATAAGCACCCGGATAAACCCGCTTACGGCGTCGCTGACCACCGCTGATTGATCGGCAACCTTGACCATCTCAATACCGTGCGGCAGCGTGACGCTGATGGCCTGCATTTTTGCATTCAGCGCGGCGCCGAAACGCAGCATATTACCGGTCGGCGCCATCGAGATAGCCAGCCCGATGGCGGGTTTGCCGTTGACCCGGTAAACCGGCTGGGGAGGCTCGGCGTTTTCCCGACTAACGGTGGCAATATCCGTCAGAGGAAGGTAACGATCGTTAATATGCAGCGTGACGGCACGTAAGCTCGCTTCAGAAGTCAGTTCCCCGCTGACCTTTATCGCCATATTTTTCTGTCCGGTGCGGATCATACCTGCCGGGACAACCGCATTTTGTGCTCTGAGGGCATCCGCTACCTGCTGGATGTTCAACCCCATACCTGCCAGACGCGCTGGAGAAAAAGAGAGAACTATCTGTTCCTGCTGCTCACCCAGCAGGCTGGTTTTTCCGATATCCGGTAACGACATGAGTTCCCGGCGGATTGTCTCAACACGGTCCCGGACCTCCCGCAGGGTATAGCCCTCAGGTATAAAGCCATAGATCGTACCGTACGTGTCATCAAACTCGTCGTCGACGGCGGGGCCCTGAACGCCTTCTGGCAAAGAGGGGGCAATATCCTGCATTTTCTTACGTACCTGATACCAGATATCCGGCACCTTTTGCGGCGGGGTATCGTCACGAAGATTGACATGAATAACGGAGCTCCCGGCGCGGGTCTCACTTTCGAGATAATCAAGCCAGGGGGTTTCCTGCAGCTTTTTTTCCAGCGTATCGGTCAGCAGTCGGGTGGTATCCGTTACGGATGCCCCGGGCCATTGCGCAGAAACAACGGCCGTTTTAATCGTAAACGCCGGATCTTCGTTACGTGGCAGGTTCTCATAACAGAACGCGCCCATAGCAATGATCAGCAGCATGAAGAAACTGACCATCTGCTGATGATTTAGCGCCCAGGAGGACAGGTTAAATTTCTCATTCAATACGGGTTTCATGATTCGCACTCCCCGGCAATCACCGGCTCGCCGGAGCGTAATTTACTCACGCCGGCGGTAATCACCCGGTCGCCTGGTTCAAGGCCGCCGGAGATAATGACCGAGGTGGCGGTATAGTATGCTGGTACCACCACGCGAAGCTGCGCCTGCGACTGTGGGTTAATCACATAAACCGCCGGTTTGTCGTCGACGCGGCTCAGCGCTGAAGCGGGAAGGGCGTATCCATGCGGACCCGTTGCGGGTAACGTGACGGTGACGCTGGCGCCCAGCGCCATTGCCAGCGGTGGGTTTTGCAGGGTAGCCCTGACGCGCCATGTGCGGGTCTGAGGATCGGCCTGCGGGCTAATATCTCTTACCGCGGCGGACGCTTGCACCGACGGGTCGCTGAGGAGGGAAACTCGCAAGCCAGCCTGTTCCTGTGGCGGGATCGCCTCGGGTTTAGCGATATCAAACACCACATCGCGGGCTTCACCGGTCGCCAGCGTCAATACCGACTGACCACCATTGACCACCTGACCCGCGGAGGCGCTTACTTCGGTGATCACGCCGCTTCGCGGCGCAATCAGACGCGTCCAGCCAAGGCTTTCCCGGGCATTACGCAACGCGGACTCGCTGTTTTTTAAACGCGCGCGGGCGACAAGCCAGTCTGCGCGGGCGGTATCGAGCTGCGTGCGGGCAATCGCGCCTGTTGGCATAAGCTTTTGCATTCGGTTGACGTTAAGTGCAGCAACCTGAGCAGAGGCTTTGGCTCCTTCATAATCAGCCTGTGCGCCATCGAGCTGATTCTGACTGGTTGTATTTTCAAGCGTGGCCAGCAGTTGCCCTGCATTGACCCGATCGCCAATATCGACGCTACGCGTCACTATCCGGCCGCCGGTACGAAAGCTCAGAATCGTTTCATCGTGCGCATGGATCTCTCCGGTTCTTTCCAGCGCGGGAAGGGTTTGCGCTGAGCCAACAACAACGTAGCGCACCGTTCGCACAGGATCAGTCGTATTACCCTGGTTGTCCCCGCATCCGGGCAGCAGAAAAATCACTACCGAAAGAATGGTCAGGGGGAGAAAGTGCAGCCAGGAAAGGGTGCGCGCCACGTCGTACAAATGGTGCAGACTGTGGCGGAGGGAGAGTAAAAATTCATCTGACATAACGCCGCTCCATAAAGGTGATGGCGTTATTAAATGCGCGCTTAGTCGAGAAAGATTCGACGTTTCGTCAAGGTATTATCAAGAGCGGCTATTTTCCATCTCAGACGACGTCCAGGGTAACAAAAGGGTGACTGCGAGTCCGCCGGTTTCAGGTAACGACGCGCTGATACTGCCACCATGGGCCTGACAAATCGCGCGAGCAATCGACAAACCGAGACCGCTGCCGCCGGAGTGGCGGGCACGCGACTGCTCCTCCCGGCTAAAACGGTTGAACATTTCCGGCAGGAACTGGGAGGATACCCCCGGACCGTCATCGCGAAATTCGAGGCAATATTGCCCGCTGGCGTAGTGCAGCGTGACATCAAGATGGCCGCCATCACGCCCGTAACGGAGGGCATTTTCCATAAGAATGGTGAAAACCTGGCCCATACGGAACGTATCGCCTTTGAAGGGACACACCTGAGAATGATGAAGCCTGATGGCAAAACGATGTGCATCAGCCTGGGGCATGATCCATGTCGCCCGTTCCTTAAGCAGCTCATCCAGACGAAAGGGTTCGTTTTCCAGAACCAAATTCCCGGCATCAGACAGCGAGAGCAGATGAAGTTCATCGGTCAGGCGATTCAGGTGCTGAAGCTGTTTCATTACCATGGCCAGTTGTTCCGGGCTGGCATCAAACACGCCATCCAGCATGCCCTGCAAACGTCCGATAGCGGCAGTCAGGGGGGAGCGAAGCTCATGCGCCATGGCCACATGAGAGGTACGTAACTCTTTTTCATAGCGGGCCAGTTTTACCGTCATGGTGTTAAAGTCACTGGCAAAGCTGACCATTTCAGCCGGCGCATTCCTGATGAACTCTGCCTGGCGGCCAAATTGCCCTTCGGCGACGTCCTTTGCCGCATCACGCAGTCGGCTGAACTGCAGCGCCAGTGGCCTGGCATATCGCAATCCCATCACCACAATAAAAGGGATCATGACCAGGACCAGTAACGCCACGGTGACCCAGTCCGCCGAGGCGATGGATGGGGTTGAATAACTCAACCCCCACCAGGTATCGACGATTTGATGGAAGCGCGCCGGGTTCGCCTGCGGGTTCTGGCTGAGCGCAAGAAACTCTTGTCGGACCGATGCCGGCATTCTGCCTATGTTCCAGTAATTCTGCACCGCATAACGTAGCCACATACAGGTCGCAATGACAATTACGCTTCCGATGGCCAGCGCTAATATACGTGCGCAAATCCAGCGCCACAGGGAGGAGTAGCGGGTTTTTGTCATGGTTGTCTGAACCTGTAGCCTACGCCGCGAACGTTAACCAGCACGCCGGAAATACCCGCCGCCTCGAGTTTTTTACGCAGGTTATAAATATGGGTATCCACCACGCGCTCCAGGGCTTCACTTTCCGGCAAACAGTGCTCAAGTAAATGCTGGCGGGAAAAAGGACGTGAAGGAGAGCGCATAAGCGTGGTCAGTAGTGAAAATTCGGTTGGGGTCAGATCCAACGTACGCGGTGTGGTGTCCCCGTCGACAATGCTCGCCACGATGGCCGTAACATTCACTTCAAGCGATTGCCAGCGAAGGATCTCTTCCTTTGTTTCTGTTTGATTGCTGCGGCGCAGTACCGCCTGCACCCGAGCCACAACTTCTCCCGGATGGTAAGGCTTAACAACATAATCATCAGCGCCATAGCGCAAGGCGCCAATACGATCGGGTGTATCTCCCATGGCGGTGACCATGATCACCGGAACATCATTTTTACGGCGCAGGCCAGCCAGGACTTCGGTGCCGTTAAGCCCCGGAAGCATCACATCCAGCAGGATCAGATCGGGTTTCCACCGGTGCGCCATATCCAGCCCGGAAAGACCGTCTCCGGTAATGACGACATCGTAATTTTCACGGCGTAAGTAGGCTTCGAGCACGCCAGCCGCATCGGCGTCATCTTCAATAATCAGCACTCTTCTGGACAACATCCATTCACCTTGACCGTTTCTTAACACTATCCCGACGATTCATTGATTTTGCCAAATCATACTGCGCCAACATTTTGTGGCAGCTCCTGCCTCAGGAGAAGCCGGCGTCTGTGAGGAGAACAGTATGATAGCGATAAAAAAAGCCCTGTATATGACCGTACCGCTTTTGACGGCCATGACATCCTGCGTACAAGCAAATGATGACACTTCCTCCGGCACCTTCACCATTGGGCTGGGAGGCCACTACACTCCGCGATATTCAGGTTCAGACAAGCAGGTATGGCAGGTGGTTCCTGTACTTCAGGGGCGTAACGGCGCATTTTTTATTGATACGCAGAAAGGGGTGGGATATGACCTGCAGAACGCCAGCGGCTGGTACTTCGAACATACGCTGGGATACGATCTGGGAAGGGCGGATAAAAACGCCAGCTGGCGGGCAGGGGCAAATAATCTGAAAGGGATGGGAGACATTGACGCCTCCCTGAACACGGCCCTTGCCGTCGGCTGGCAGGCGCTTTCGTGGCTCAGTGTTGAAGGTAAAGCGACGCTGCCTTTAACGGACAGCCAGGGGGTAAGCTACCAGGCATCCTTGACGTTGCTCCCTGTACAAACTGACCAGGACACGGTCGCCTTTCAGACGGCGGCCCTGTTTGGCGACAACCGTTACCTGAATACCTGGTATGGGGTGGATCCGCAGCAGAGCCAGCGCTCAGGTTATAGCCGCTATTCAGCACCGGGGGGATTTTATGGCATAGACAACAGTCTGACCTGGAGTCACCAGTTTGATGCCCACTGGGGCACGCTCCTGAGCGCTGACTATACCTGGCTTGGGGAGCATGCAAATGAGAGCCCGATCGTGTTACGACGTAACGAGGCGGCACTGACAGCAGCTGTCATCTGGACATTTTAGGGCGGAGAAAGCGCGGCGTGCGGTTTGTCGGGAAAGGTTAACATTGAGTGAGTCGGCATTGTTTGGCAGATACGGAACCCACTCTTTCCGAGCCTTCAGATTTTTACATCCATCGGAATCCAGTGCTCTCGACAGTAAAATTTATTCTTTGAGTTTGTCGTGTTGACTTATTCTGTAAAAAGATTACTTTTCATGACATGAAAAAGATACTTATTATTGTACCCGATGGCGGCATGCTGTTTGAATCCGCCGGTATTGCTGACATTTTGATGCAGGCCAACCGCCTGCACCCGGAAGGTGCCCGGGAAATCTGCTACCAGGTCAAGCTAGCGACAACTCAACCGCATCAGGTTATCCATGGTCAGTCCGGTTTAAATCTTCTGGCCGATCATCGCCTGCATGAGATTGACCCGCGTGAACCCCGCGATACCATCATGATTACCGGCAGAGGTCAAAACCCGCAGGAAGGGATGGCGGTGGTTGACTGGCTGCGCCTTGCCGCTCCCCATGCCCGCCGCATAGCCTCCATTTGCGGCGGTGCGATGCTGCTGGCGCAAACTGGACTGCTGGACGGCAGACGGGCCACTACCCACTGGAAACTGCTGGAAACCATGCAGGCGGAATTCCCGCAGGTCCGCGTCGAGGGCGGGCCGCTCTATATTCAGGACGAACATATCTGGACCTCTGGCGGGGTCAGTTCCGGCTTTGATCTTACGCTGGCGCTGGTTGAAGAAGATTACGGCTTCAGCCTGGCGCGCGATATTGCCCAGGACTTCGTCATGTATCTGCGTCGCCCCGGAGGCCAGCTACAGTTTAGCCGCTATAACCTGCAGCAGACCACCTCACAGGGCCCGATTAACGATCTGCTGGCGTGGTTGCTCGAAAACCTCACCGCCGACCTCAGCGTAGATAAGCTGGCGGAAAAAGTCGCCATGAGTCCGCGAAATTTCACCCGCGTCTTTACCCGGGAAACCGGCGCTTCCCCGGCGCGCTACGTCGCGGAAGCCCGCCTGGCCGCCGCACGGCAGCGTTTGGAGCAGACTAACGAGACGCTGGATCGTATCGCCGAGCAAACGGGATTTGGCAGCAGCATTAACCTGCGACGATTGTTTGAAAAACAGCTTAACCTCACTCCAGGTGAATATCGTCAACGATTTCACTGCCGTAAAATGGCGTAAAGTGATCCTTTTTTGTCATTTACGCCACAACCTATCCGTCCTAATCTGACTCCAGAGATATAGATAAGGAGTCAATTATGGTAAAGGTCGGTATTAACGGTTTTGGCCGTATCGGACGCAATGTACTGCGCGCAGCACTGGATAATCCGGATATTCAAATTGTGGCAATCAACGATTTGACGGACAGCAAAACGCTGGCGCATCTGCTGAAATATGACTCGCTGCTCGGTAAGCTGGATGCAGAGGTCACCGCTGGTGAAGGGGGGCTTGTTGTTGATGGTAAACCCATTACCGTATTCAGTGAACGCAACCCGGCGAGTATTCCGTGGCGTCAGCGTGAAGTCGACATTGTTATTGAGGCTACAGGATTATTCACTGACCGTGAAAAGGCGGCTGTACATATCCACAGCGGTGGTGCGAAGCGCGTGATTATCTCTGCCCCTGGTAAAAACGATGATTTAACCATTGTGATGGGCGTTAATGAGAGTCTCTACTCCCCGGATAAACACTACGTGATAAGCAACGGAAGCTGCACCAAAAATGGTCTTGCACCTGCTGCGCAGGTCCTGCACCAGCATTTCGGTATTAAACATGGTCTGATGAACACCACCCATGCCTACACCAACAGCCAGGCGCTGCACGATCAGCCGGAAAAAGATCTGCGCGGGGCTCGCGCCGCAGCATTGTCGATTGTTCCTTACTCCAGCGGCGCAGCGAAGGCTCTGGGTAAAGTTATTCCTGAGCTGGATGGCCGTTTAACGGGCTACTCGCTACGCGTCCCTGTGCCGGTGGTGTCCATTGTTGACCTGACCGTCACGCTTGAGCGAGATGTGACGGTCGAAGAGGTGAACAATGCTTTTCGCGAAGCCGCCGCAAAGGGACCTTTGAAAGGGATTCTGGGTTATAGCGATGAACCGCTCGTCTCCAGCGATTACCAGGGAGACCCACGCTCGTCTATTATCGACGGCCTATCAACGCTGGTGATTGGCGGTAATATGGTCAAAATTCTGGCGTGGTACGACAATGAATGGGGATTCTCTAATCGTCTCGTTGACCTGGCATTGATGATGGCAAAGCGTGAAAGCTAACCCACTGTGCGTTTTATTCATCTGTAAAAGTATACGCAATTCAGCTGGATGAATAGTGGCCACAAAGGATAACGAGTATCATTCATAGATTAAACATAACAAATCTATTTGACCGCGATATAAAAGCATAAATGCCCGAGAGAGCATTTATGCTTTCGGTGAAGAACGGAGTTGCGATATGTTGTGGCCAGGTGCTCCCTGGTGGTAGCTAATCAACGCAAACTATTAGATACAAGGGAAAGGGCAGTTGCGATAGAACCTGTCAACATGGAAGCCGGCTGCGTTGGGCGAAGGTGCTATTTATCTTCAGTACACCATTCAACTTCAGCTGGCGCTTCTGTTTATGGACACGATTGGAACTCGCCATTCGAGTGCGTAAACGATGCTGGCGCCTTTTTGAGAATCACGTCTGTGGCTGATAAAGGCCTGGTTGATACACAGGAGAAGAGGCTGTAGTGGGCGAAGTGATTGTTAAAAGCCATACGACGTTATTGAGTAAGACAATGCATTTAACATAATATACATTATGCGCACTCATATTGTGGTGGCTAAGTTGTTAGGTTTTCTCCTGGATAAGTACTCGTAGATTCAGCATCGATAGATTCTGATGACGGCTCATGCGGCGGAGTTTTTTGCTTTGGATAAAGTTAACCGACTCAAAGTTATTAGGACGTTATCGTTCGACGTCTGACTACACTTGATGGCCACACAGCGCCTGAGCATATCTGACAGCCTGTTCCGATGCCTTCTGTCGCGTTACCGTGAATCTGGCCCGCTGGGTATGGCTAGCCGTCGTCGTTGAAAACCCAGCAATAACCAACGACCTGATGGTCTTGCCCGGTACGTACTCAATATTATCCGCTTGAGATATCTGACAGACACTGCCGACGGTTGTTGGAGCGCTATCGTGAACATGGGCCGCTTTCACTTGTTAACCGTCGTCGTGGCCAGCCTGGCAACCGGCAACTCATGCCGGGCCTCGCTGAACGAGCACTGCGTACTATCCGCGAACATTACGCTGATTTTGGTCCGACAGTACGCCAGCTGATGACACCGACTGGTTTAGGGAACCCTGGCAAATTACGGCCGCGCGTACATCAATCTCGCCTGCGTCGGGCCTGTACCACAGAGCGCATCCAAATTGATGTCTGCGGGCATCACGGGTTCGAGTGATCGTAATACGCTTATCGCCCTCCTCCATTTGTCAATATGTGTGCTTTCTGTTGACCTAATTTGACAATTGGTGACCAGGCAGTAATTATCATGTTAATTACTGACCAGGCAGCTATCATGAATACCCCAATCGACTCTTCCCATAAAAACCTGCATCTGGGTTTGCTGTTCCATCTGGCAAACCAGTTTAAGGACCTGCTTATCGGCCATTACTTTGCCGACAGCGGCATTACCGCACCGCAATTTAAGGTATTGATTAATATATTTAAAGGTAATACCAGCCCGGCAGAAATCTGCAAGAGCCTGCAGATGGATACCGGGGCAATGAGCCGTATGGTTGCACGTATGGTGAAGAACGACCTGGTCGAGCGCCGCCCGAATCCGCACGACAAGCGCCAGGTGATCCTGGCCCTGACGGCAAAAGGTCAGACGCTGTGCAATACGTTTCAGAATGAAGCACTGAATACCATCCTCGCGGACTTAACGGCGCGTCTGACGCCCGAAGAATCCCGGCAGCTCGCAGATATTCTTATCAAAATGCTGCCCGATGAATTCACGGCCCCCCATCGCTAATTAAGGTCACCGGTTATGTCTATGGAAAATAACGCGCCTCCCTCTGATAAGCGCCCAGGCAAGCGTACAAGAAACTTCGCCATTTTATTACTGATCCTGATCCTCGCGGCAGGAGGCTGTCTGGCCTGGTATCTGCTTTACGCCCGCTATTACGAGAGCACCGACGATGCTTACGTCAACGGAAATCAGGTCACCCTGACACCGCAAATCACCGGTACCGTGACTCAGGTGACCGTGGATGAAGGCGATTATGTCGAAAAAGGCCAGCCCCTGGTTCTGCTGGACCCAAGCGATACCGCCATCGCCCTGCAGCAGGCTGAAGCCAATCTCGCCAGCACAGTGCGTCAGGTGCGTGGTCTCTATAGCACTGCCGACAACTACCGTGCGCAAGTTGCTGCCAAAAAAGTAGCCCTGCAAACAGCGAAAAGTGACTATGTGCGCCGGGAAAAAATTGTCAGTTCCGGCGCCATTGCGGTGGAAGATCTGGCGCACTACCGTGATGCCGTGACCAGCGCGCAAAGCGATTTACTGGCTGCAGAGCAAGCGCTCAAAACCAATCAGGCGATGGTTGATGACACCGTGGTGGATAACCATCCTGAAGTCAAAACCGCCGTTGCGACGCTGCGCCAACGCTATCTCGATAACTCCCGCAGCACCATTGTTGCGCCCGTCAGTGGTTACGTCGCTAAACGTGCTGTGCAGCTCGGGATGCGTGTCACCTCCGGCACCACGCTGCTTGCCATCGTGCCGCTGAATGAAGTGTGGGTGGATGCCAACTTTAAAGAGAGCCAAATGCAGGACATGCGTATTGGGCAAAAAGTAGAGCTGAATGCGGATCTCTATGGCGATAACGTGAAATATCACGGCACCATCGAAAGTCTCGGCATTGGTACCGGTAGCGCATTCTCACTGTTGCCAGCCCAGAACGCCAGCGGCAACTGGATCAAAATCGTCCAACGCCTGCCGGTACGCATCACGCTTGATCCACATGACATGCAGAAGCATCCGCTGCGTGTGGGTCTGTCGATGAACGCTGAGGTGGATATCCGCAATCAGGGTGGTCACCTTCTGCCACAAAAAACCGTCGAACAGCCGCGATTCCGTACCGATGTGTATGAAACGCCAATGGAAGCAGCCGATAAACTGGTGGCGAAAATCCTTCATGACAACACCAGCGCTGTAGCCCAGCGCTAAGAGAGAAGCTATGTCAGAGCCGAAGGCAGCCTTTACGCCCCCCAGCCTGTTCCTGGCGACGCTTGCCCTGTCGCTGGCGACCTTTATGCAGGTGCTGGACTCCACCATCGCCAACGTGGCGCTGCCGACAATCTCCGGCAACCTGGGCGTTAGCGCCGATCAGGGGACATGGGTTATCACCTCTTTTGCGGTGTGTAACGCTATTGCTCTACCGTTGACAGGCTGGTTTACCCGCCGATTCGGGCAGTTGCGGTTGTTTATCGCCTCGGTGATGTTCTTTACCCTGACGTCATTTCTGTGCGGCTTCGCCCACAGCATGACGGAGCTCATCATCTTCCGTGCGCTGCAGGGCTTTTTCGCCGGGCCGATGTTCCCGATGTGTCAGACGCTGTTGCTGGTTATCTTCCCGCCGATGAAACGCAGCATGGCGCTGGCGCTGCTGTCGATGGTGACCGTGGTGGCGCCTATCGTGGGGCCTATCACCGGCGGCTGGCTTACCGATAACTACTCCTGGCCGTGGATCTTCTACATCAACGTGCCGATTGGGATTTTCGCCTCCATCGTGGTCTGGTCGCAGCTGCGCATGCGTGAAGAAACAACGCAGTCATCGCCTGTCGACTATATTGGCATCGCGCTGTTGGTGCTTGGCGTGGGCCTGCTGCAGGTGGTGCTGGATAAGGGCAACGACGAAGACTGGTTCTCTTCTACGCCCATTATCGTGATGTCTATTGTCTCGGCGATCAGCCTGATTTGCTTTGTGATATGGGAGCTGGACGAACGTCACCCGATTGTGAACCTGCGGCTGTTCAAAGACCGCAACTTCGCCATCGGCACGTTGGCGCTGATGCTGGGCTATGCCGCGTTCTTTGCCATCAACATTATTCTGCCGCAGTGGTTGCAGACCCAGATGGGCTACACGGCTATCTGGGCCGGTCTCGCCGCTGCGCCGATGGGCTTCTTACCACTGGTGCTGACGCCAGTCATCGGACGTTACGCCACCAAAGTGGATTTGCGAATTTTATGCTCAGTGTCATTCCTGACAATGGGGGCATCCTGTCTGATGCGCGCGCAGTTCAATACTGACGTGGATTTCCGCACCATCGCCAGCGTGCAGATGTTTATGGGGATTGGCGTGGCCTTCTTCTTCATGCCGCTGACCACCATTGTGCTGTCGAATCTGCACGGTAACGAAGTGGCGGAAGGCTCAGGACTGGCCACGTTCTTTCGCGTACTCGGCGGCTCCTTTGCCTCATCGTTAACCACATGGATCTGGCAGCGCCGTGAAGTTTTCCACCACGCGAATCTGACCGAGAGCGTGACACAGTACAACCCAGCGGCTATGGATTACGTAAATAAGATGGGTGGCCCGACGCAGCAGCATCTTGCGATGATTGACCAGGTGGTTACCCAGCAGGCCTACATGATGTCGACAATCGACTATTTCTGGGTGCTCGGCTGGGGTTTTATGGCGCTGATTATCATCATCTGGTTCACCCGCCCGCCGTTCGTGAAATCGGGTATGCCAGGCGCCCCCGCAGCAGGTCACTAAACTGAAATTCACACAGGCAAACTTCGCTGAACGAGCACTGTGTACGGATGGCTCTATCGAGCGCCGGGCCAGTGGCTCTTCCCTGCCCTATATCACGCAAGACCGCCTGGAATGGGCTCTGGAGATGATAAGAGCGTTGAATAACATTGACCCCATTTCTGATAACGGTGTTTAACGTTTACTGCTCAGTTATATCGCAACGGCGTCTGCCCAACAGCTGATAACAATTGTCGAGTCCACGGGTGGCGTGGCGCCCGAAAAATTTGATCCACACTGCCGCTTTCGACTACCTCGCCGTCTTTCATCACCGCAATACGATGACTCATATGCTGCACCACGCCCAGATCATGAGAGATAAACAGCATTGACAGATGCAAACGGCGTTGCAGCGCTACCAGCAAATCCAACACTTGCGCCTGGGTGGTGACATCCAGCGCCGACACCGGCTCGTCGCAAATCAGAATATCCGGCTCGCAGGCCAGGGCCTGGGCGATGGCGATACGTTGCCGCTGCCCACCGGAAAGCGTGGCCGGACGTCGCGTCAGCAGATCAGGACTTAAACCAACCAGCGCCAGCAACGCCTGCGCACGTGACAACCGGTCCGCGGCTGTGAGCGTCGTATGCAGGCGCAGAGGCTGTTGCAGCAATTGCGCCACGTTATATTGCGGATTAAATGAACCCAGCGGATCCTGCACAATCGTCTGGATACGCGACCGCAACGGCTGCCGCTGACGTTCTGTCAGCCTGCTCCATGGTTGCCCAGCGAGAAGGATCTCGCCCTGTTGCGGTGCCTGCAGCGCCAGCGCCAGTTTGCCTAGCGTGGTCTTCCCGCTACCGGATTCGCCCACAATGCCCAGCGTTTCGCCCTGCGCGACCTCTAACGTCACCTGATTGACGGCCTGCAAGCGACGGCCATCCGGCAGAACATACGCCAGTGATACGTTATCGGCAGCCAGCACGGGTGTGGTGCTGTCAGTACTGATGTTCTCCCGCACTACCGTTTGACCCAGCGGATCGTTTCCTGTTAACCACGTCCCACGCGTACCGGCAGAGGGAATGGCCGCCAGCAGACGGCGGGTATAAGGGTGTTGCGGCGCATGCAGCACCTGTCGCACCTTGCCGCTCTCCACTGCTTTGCCCTGCCGCATCACCACCACACGGTCGGCAATATCCGCCACCACCGATAAATCATGGGTGATCAGCAGCACGCCATGCCCGGCATCCGCCAGGGCCCTGAATACATTCAAAACTTGTTTTTGTACGGTGGCGTCCAGCGCGGTAGTAGGTTCATCGGCAATGAGTAATCGCGGCCCCGCCGCAAGCGCCGACGCGATGAGCGCTCGTTGGCGCAAGCCACCGGAGAGTTCATGTGCGTACTGCGCCATCCGGTTATGCGGATCGGGGATGCCGGTTTGCGTTAACAGCTCCGCCACGCGTTCGCGAACTGCCGCCCCCCGTTCCAGGCGGTGCGTCAACAACGGCTCCGCGACTTCCTGACCAATCCGGCGCAGCGGGTCAAGCGAGGTCAGTGCATCCTGCAAAACAAAACCAATTTCGCGCCCGCGTAGTTGCTGCCAACGGCGGGCATCGCACGCCAGTAAATTCTGCGACAGGCCATCGTGCCCATGCAATATCAGGGACTCGGCGCGAACAGCCGCCCCTGCCCCCGCCAGCCCGACTAGCGTCCGGGCCGTGACGGATTTACCCGAACCGGACTCGCCTACCAAAGCCAGGACTTCACCGGCATGCACGTCAAACGATAAGGCGTTAACCGCCTCAATCAGCCCCTGCGGCGAGGGGAAGCTGACGCTCAGTTGCGCCACCTGTAACAGCGGTTGCTGGAAGGTCTCTGAAGTCATGCGATCCCGCCTTTGGCAATAAGGGTTTGAACACGTCGGCCCAGCAGCGTAATGGCAATCACCGACAGCGCGACAACGCTGGCGGGCAGCAGGCTGACCCATGGGGCGCTATCGAGAAAATTACGTCCCTCAGAGAGCAATGCGCCCCACTCCGCCGTCGGCGGAGTCACCCCAAGTCCAAGGAAACTGAGGGCCGAGGCGGATAATATGGAATACCCTATCCCCACCGTTGCCAGTACCAGCAGCGGGCGCAGCGTATTGGGCACAATATGGCGCAAAATAATCACCATTGGCGGCTCTCCCAACGCCACCGCATGCTGCACATACCCCGATAACCTGACCTGCAACACTTGCGCGCGCACCAGCCTGGCATAGCCAGCAATGCCGGCCAGTCCGACCGCCAGCAGGGTATTCTCTGGCCCACGCCCCAACACCGTGATAGCCAGCAGCGCCAACAGCAAATCGGGGAACGCCAGCATAATGTCCAGTAGCCGTACGAGTAACTGCCGTACCGCCCTGGGTGCAAGACCTGCCAGTGTCCCCAGCACAATACCGCCCGCGCTGGCAATCAGGGTCGCGCCGACCCCAATGCACAGCGACAGCGAGGTGCCATACACCACGCGGGTAAACACATCACGCCCCAACTGGTCAGTACCGAACCAGTGTCTGAGGTCCGGCGGCTGCAAAATCGCGCTGAAATCCATCTGTTCGGGGGTGTACGGCGTGAATAGCGATGGAAAAAACACCGCCACCACGAGCAGTAGCACCAGTAACAACGGAATGCTGGTACCCGGCGCCAGCCACGGGTTACGATAGTGCCCCCCGTCGCGGCGGGCCACCCGCAGTAAAAGATCACTCATCAGCATGCCCTCGCAGACGTAGACGGGGATCGATCAGTAAATAAAGGGTATCAATCAGCAGGTTAATCACCACAAACAACAGCGCGGAGAACATCACCACCCCCAGCACCAGGGGCATGTCTCGGTTCTCAATCGCACCGAGAGTGATTTGCCCCAGCCCCGCCCGACCAAATACTGTTTCGGTCAGAATTGAGCCGCCTAATACGCTGGCCAGCAGCGTCCCCGTCAGCGTCGACACCGCCAGCGAGGCATGGCGCAACGCATGCCGTAAGCGCAGCGCAGTTTCACTCACCCCTCGCGTACGCACGGTCATGGCGAACGGCTGCGAAAGCGCCTCCTCCAGCCCATCACGCAGCACCTGGCTGAGTGTCGCAGCCAGCGGCAGGCTGAGCGTCACCACCGGCAGCACAAGGGCGATCCAGCCATCGTTACCGGTCACCGGAAACCATTGCAGTTTGAAACTGAAGATGCTCAACAACACGATACCGATCCAGTACACCGGTGTGCTAAGCAGCATCAGCTCCAACCCGGCAAGCAGAGACCGCAGACGCGGATGACGTCCGGCTGTCAGTAATGCGTTAAATACCGCCAGTACCAGTGCCAGCGCCAGAGCGCTGACGGCCAGCGGCACCGTCTCTTTCAACGCTGCGCTAATCACCTGCACAACAGGCTGGCGATACTGATAACTCACGCCAAGGTTGCCCGTCAGCGCCTCGCCACAGTAGCGCAAATATTGCCACCACAGTGGCTTATCCAGGCCGAACTGGCGGGTCAGTGTCTCGCGAAAACTATCATCCACAACGCTGTTGGCGCTGCCTATCAGAATTGCCACAGGATCGCCGGGGATCAGTTTTACCGCAACAAAGGTCAGCGTTGCCGCACCCCACAGCACGGCGAAAATGGTCAGCAGGCGCTTGCCTGCTGCCAGCAGCTTAGCGTTGGATCCAGACATCATAGAAATTCGGCTTCGCGTTCGTGGCCCAGCTAATGCCCTGCACCTGTTTGGCTTTCCCTAACTGATATGCCGGGATGTAAATTGGCACCGCCCAGGCCTGATCGATAATCTGGTGCTGGATGGCATAGTAGATGCGTTTACGCTCGGCTTCGCTGGCACCGACAGCGGTTTCCAGTTGGCTATCCAGCGCTTTAACGCGGCTGAAGTTGTTCCCCTTCGGCGGAATATAATTGGAATGGAAAACGGTACGCAGGATGTCCGGCTCCGGGCGAACAAAATAGTTCGAGATAATGTCGTACTGGTTAGCCGCCGTGCGGCTGCTGAGAATGCCTGAATCCACCGGATCGAGTTTCAGTTCAAAACCGGCTTGTTTTACCTGGTATTGAATTGCCTGGAACAGCGTCACGTCAGCGGCTTCGACATCGTTTGAAGAATAGGTAAATTGCACAGTCAGGCGTTTACCCTCCTTGACCCGGTAGCCTTCGCTATCGGTTTGCTGCCAGCCGGCTTCATCCAGAAGACGGCGGGCTTTTTGCAGATCAAAACCCCACTGGCTGGCAATGGCCGGATCGTAATCCAGCGTAGCGGGTCCAAGAATATTGTCGGCAGGTTTCAGGATGCCAAAGAACGCGGCTTTAACGGCAGTGGTGCGATCGATGGCGCTCTGGAAGGCCTGCCGCACTTTCAGGTCGCTGAAGATCCCTGTGTCGCTATTCAAATAAAGGACGCGTGGAACGCCGGGGTTTTCCCTGGTGATCACATCCAGCTTCGGGTTATTTTTTACCTGCGCATAATTCACCGGCGGAATGGCATCGATCACCTGTACCTGCCCGCTATTCAGCGCGCCAAGCCGCACCGCCGACTCCGGCAGGTACTTAAATTCGATCTTATCCAGCCATGCCGGGCCTTTATGGGTGGCATAGCCCGGGCCCCAGTTGTAATCGGCGCGCTTGCTGAGTTTACTCCCGCTGCCTTTGACAAACGATTCGAGGATAAAGGGACCAGAACCGACCACGGTATTGCTGGTATTCGCCGTTTTCTGCAGATAAGCCGGTGACTGAATACCGAGATACGGCAAGCTCAGCCCCTGCAGCAACGGTGCGAAAGGCGTTTTATAGCGGATCACCACGGTGTACTCATCTGGCGTAGTGATCGCGTCAATCGGCCCCAACAACGATTTGGAGTAACTGGAGGTGGTTTTCGGATCGAGTATGCGTTCAAAGTTATATTTTACCGCCGCAGCATCCAGTTTCGTGCCATCACTAAAAGTCACATCCTTGCGAAGATGGAAGGTGTATTCGCGGTTATTGTTTTTAATTTCCCAGCGTTCCGCCAGCCATGGTGTAAAGCTGTTATCTTCCGCCTGGCCGACCAAAGAATCCACCACGTTACGCGTAACCAGAGCGGTGACAGAATAAGCGGTAATAGAGGGGTCAATAATCGGGGTATCGCTGCCCAGAGCGACCGTCAGCACACCCCCCGCGACAGGTTTATCCTGTGCGTGAGTGGTGAAGCTGGCAGTAAGCGTTAGCGCGGAAAGCAGACTGATGCGCAATAAACTGTTCTGTGAATAAATGCTTCGTTTCATCCCTTTTCCTTGGCCTGGTTTTTGTTAAATATCTGGCAATTAAAGTCCATTGTAGGGGGAGAGCCGCCGTCGAGTAACGATGGATAATTTATATCTATTTCTGAAAATAGCTTTTACTTCAGGGGGAGGAAAAGAAAAAAAGAGCCCCCGAGCTACAGGCTCCAAATAAAATAATATAAACTCTCTACCGCCATTATTTCTCTCAAAAGAGTCAGAAGGCAGCTAAATTAACCCTCCGACTTTATTAAGATAAAAATGTGAAATAAGAATCGGCATTAACGGTAATGCTAAGTTTCGCCAACAAGACGCAGAACGTCGAGATATAACCCGTATTCAGGAGACGCCGCGTCCGGCGCCCCCTGTGATCCACCTCGCGGCTACTCCTCGTACGCCGCGTGATGGAAATCAATTTCCCACTGCAGCACCTCGCCGTAAAGCGCCGATAACGCCTGCTTTTCGTCTTCACTCAGCGCCATGGCGCAGCGGTCGAGTTCGTTTTTTAGCCAGAGAGCCTGCTGATAAAATTCGTCCTCCGCGTGCATTTCCATCCAGCGTCGTAAATCAGCATCGCTCTGATAATGTTCGCTCGCCCGTCGGCACCAGAAATAGTACATCCATTCCGCACCGAACATCAGGGTCACAATCTGCTCATAGCTGCCCTCGCGGGCGGTCCGCAGCATACCGTCGCGAAAGCGCCGTACCCCGGGCAAATCATCCGGGTACTCAGCGGGATCGATCTGCCGCGCTGACAACACCTGTTCAAACCACGCGATCTGTATATCAACCAGGGCATTCAGCACGCCAATCAGCCAGCGCTGTTGTTGAATACCCGGCGCTTTGCTGACCCCGAGGGCAATAATCGCGATTGCCGTCGCGACAAAGTTGCCCTCAAACACCAGATAGCGGTTGAAGACGACTGTCGGCAGACGATCCTGTTCGATATCAGTCACAAACGGGTGCTGCTGCATCGCCTGCCACGCCGGTTGATGTTCGCGCAGCAGGCGTTCGCTAAACGCTTCCATTAAGCTTCCTCCAGCGCGGCCTGCGCGACCGACATAAAATGCTTCACCCGGGCCAGCTCAACATCGTTCCACCAGACGCCATCGACCTTCATTGTACTGGCCACAATGACCCCCTGAGTCCGCCCGAGGATCTGCTTCACGTTAGCCGGTGTCACCCCGGAGCCCACCAGGAGCGGTAGTTCCGTCGCCGCGCGGATCTCGTCAATTTCCGCCATCGTGGCGCTATCGCCCGTACGCTGGCCGGTGGCGATCACCGCGTCAGCCTCGAAGAAATCGACATCGCGCGTCAGTTCCTGAATCGAACGATCGGCGACAATGGCATGGCTACCGTGCTTAACGTGGCTATCGGCAAAAACGCGAATATGTTCAGCGCGCAGCATACTGCGGTAGCGCAGCGCCTTAGCGGCCGCGCCTTCTATAAATCCTTCGTTGGCGATATAGGCGTTGGCCCACTGGTTTACGCGGACGAAATCGGCGCCTCCCGCCAGGGCGATCGCCATTGCCGGGATCGCCGCGTTAGCCAGAACGTTAATGCCCAGCGGCACAGCAAAACGTTCACGAACTTTCTCGGTAATGACCGCCATCAGCGCTGAGGTTTCATGGCCGATATCCTCAGGTTTAGAGAAAGGAATATCGCCATGGTTTTCAATAATCAGACCATGAACACCTCCTGAAATATAATTTTCAGCATCACGAAGCGCACGTTCAACAATATCCGAGACTGATTTTCCTCGATATTTTGGCGAGCCAGGAAATGGGTCGCAATGAATAACACCAATAACAGCCTTGCTTCGTGAAAAAATAGCTTGTATTGCATTCGTTTTTTCTGCTGAGATAGCAACCATCTTATCCATCCTGTTAAGGGAACACTATGCGTGTTTACGTTACTGGTAATATTACCGTAGATGAAACCTGGTCCATTCCGGATATACCGAAAAAAGGAGCCTCCATTCACGGCGTTAAAGTGTCGCAGGATATCGGCGGTAAAGGCGCGAACCAGGCGATTATATTATCCCGCTGCGGAATAGAGACGCGTTTAATTGCCGCCACGGGAAATGACAGCAACGGCGCGTGGATCCGCCAGCAGATAAAAAATGAACCACTGACGCTACTACCCGACGGCCATTTCAATCAACATAGCGATACCTCGATTATTTTAAATAGCGCTGATGGCGACAACGCCATCATTACCACTACGGCGGCGGCCGATACATTCAGCCTGGATGAAATTATTCCGCATATGGCGGATGCCGTCGCTGGCGATATTCTGCTACAGCAGGGCAATTTCTCCCTCGATAAAACGCGGGCGCTGTTCCAGTACGCCAGAAGCCGCGGCATGACGACGGTATTCAACCCCTCACCTGTCAATCCTGACTTTTGCCATCTGTGGCCACTCATCGACATCGCGGTGGTCAATGAATCCGAGGCCGAGCTGCTCCAGCCATACGGGGTGAAAACCTTAGTGATTACCCAGGGGGCCGCAGGCGCCTGGCTGGTCCAGGAGGGCCAGCGTCAGTTTTGTCCCGCCGTGCCCGCCGAGGCGCTTGATACTACCGGCGCGGGCGACACGTTCCTCGCCGTCATGTTGGCTTCCGCCCTGCTGCGCGGCGTCGCGCCGGATGCGCTGGCGCTGGCGCACGCCAGTCGCGCTGCCGCCATTACCGTTAGCCGCCGGGGGACGCTCAGCGCGTTTCCCGGCAGCCGTGAGCTCGCCGCCCTGTTAACCACGGACGGGGCGCGCTGACCTACTTAAACAGCGGACGGTATGAATCGACGTTCGCTTTGGTTACCACCGTCGCCGGAACCAGAATGGTTTTCGGCACGGTTTTACCCGACGTGATGCTGTTCAGCGCATTCAGGGCTTCGGCGCCCATCTTTTCCGGGTCCTGCTGCAGTACGGCGGTGACGTAGCCGCCGTCAATACCGGAAATCGCCTTCGCCGTCAGATCCCAGCCAAAGACTTTAATATCTTTCTGCCGCCCCTGGTTTTCTACGGCGGCGATAGCGCCGAGCAGCGCGGGTTCGCCGGTGGCATAAATCGCTGTCAGATCCGGGTTACCGGTGATCAGGTTTTCCGCCGCGGTCATCGCTTTATCCTGCACATTCTGCCCGTCGACCACGTTAGCGATAGTAATCTTCGGATTGCTTTTCAGCGTCTCTTCGAACCCTTTCTGCCGCTGGTTCTGAATGGCCGAATTCAGCGCGCCGACAATACCCAGTCGCGCCTGGCCGCCCATCTCTTTCTGCACGTAGTCCACGAAGTATTGACCAATAATTCTGCCGCCTTCAATATTATCAACGCCGACCTGAGCTGCCTGTGGTCCGGCCGGTAATACGGCATCAATCGCAATCACCGGAATGTTTGCGGCGGCGGCTTCTTTAACCGCTGGCATGATCCCGTTAACGTCGATAGCAGCAACCAGAATGCCTTTAACGCCTTGCTGAATATAGTTTTCTATCGCGTCGTTTTGCGCCACGGGATTATCGTTAGAGTTAAAAATAACTAAATCCTTGCCACTGGCTTTGGCCGCATCCTGTGCGCCTTTATTCATCAGATTAAAGAACAGCGCCTGTTGGTTGATTTGTACCAGCGCATAAGTCGGACCGGCAGCGCTGGCGGCAGAAATAAAACTCATTGATGCCAGCATGGTCGTGGCGACAGCAAGTAAACGCAGTTTTCCGGTGTGAAATAACATCATCAGTATCCTCGTCGGGAATAGTTGATAGCCAGCAGAGTTCCGCGCCGCATGCGAACGCAGAAGATTATTTTTTTGGCGGGCAAATATCGTCTATATCGCCAGAACAATCATTGAACGTTCGGCGGATACCTGCTTAATGTCATCCCGGCAACCGGTCCGTGTCGGTGCGCGACTGGAATAACTTAAACGGGGTTGGGAATGACTTCCCGGATGATGCGGTAAACTGCCTATACAATTCTCTGCTGATTAAAATTTGTCAAGCATTTATTTTTGGTGATTGTTCGCAGAGAAATTGCTGTATCCACCGCGCTTAACTATGTTACAGATAGCCGATTCTGGCAGAAATGGCGCAGGAAATGAGTATAAAACGCGTATTGTTATCCGATGTGGCAAAGCTGGCGGGGCTGTCGAAGGCGACCCTGTCGCGCTATATGAACAACAGTATTGTGCTGCCGCAGGACACCATCGACCGCATCGAAACCGCCATTCGCGAACTGGACTATCGCGGCAATAGCCTGGCACGTCGTCTTAGCAAAGGCGGCAGCGAAACGCTTGGCCTGGTGCTTCCCGATATTACCAACCCCTTCTTTGCCGAACTGGCCGACGCTGCCGAAGAGGCTGCTTCTGCCAGCGGCTACAGCCTGGTGCTGTGTATCACCCGCAACAACCCGGAAAAAGAGTGCCAGTTCATTCGCTGGCTGGATACCTGCCAGGTCGACGGTCTGCTGTTCACCACCAACCGCCCCGATAACGGCCTGCTGCGCAAGGAGGTCCAGCGTCACGAACGCATTGTCCTGCTGGATGAAGATATTCCCGGCAGTAAGGTACCGAAAGTGTTTGCTGATAACGTCCAGGGCGGGCGGATCGCCACCGAAAAACTGATCGCCGCCGGGCATCGCCATATCGCTTTCGTCGGTGGCCCGGACAAGCTGATGAGCGTCCGCGAGCGCTATCAGGGCTTTTGCACCGCGATGGAGCAGGCGGGCCTGAGCTGGCCGCCCGAATGGGTGATGTATGGCGACTACCAGCGCGAGTTTGGCCAGCAGGCGCTGCGGTACCTGTTCAGCCAACCGGTTCGCCCTACCGCCGTCTTCGCCGCCAGCGACTATCTGGTGCTCGGTCTGCTCGACGGCTTGCGCGCCAGCGGGCTCCAGGCGCCGGAGGCGCTTTCGTTAGTCGGCTTCGATGACGCCAACTACGCCGATTTTACCCAGCCGCGGATCTCCACTATCCGTCAGCCCGCCCGCGAACTGGGCCGTACCGCGGTGAACATCATGATGCGCCTGCTAAACGACGATCCGGACATCCCTGCGGAAACCCGCCTGCCGGTTGAATGGATTGGCCGCGACTCGATCAAGATCTGTTAAGCCCGTCCCAAAATGGCGCAAAAGTGCCCGCTTTTGGCGCAAAAAACGATCAATTAACAATTTATTCACTATAATCAGTAAACCGGTTTACCGGATTGTATTCAATTAAGTGTATTGAATACATAAGGTTAAGTTACAGGGCTGCTGTGTGGTTCCTGCCCTGGCACGGATGCTGCAACGTTCTTACTGGCGAACAAATATCTTACATAGCGTTTGTCCTGACTGCCCTGGCGAGTGCTCTATTCCGCAGGTAAACCGGTTTACTAGATTGTAAACCGTGTCGGATAGAGTCCCTCCCGCAGGATGGCGAACATTTTCCCGGCCACAGCGATGGGAGTTATCAGATGCAGCAGCCACAAACTACCCCGCCAAGGGTAGAGATGATCAATATCACCAAGACCTACGGGTCGATACGCTCATTGCGCGGAGTCAACCTTGAGCTGGCCCCGGGCGAAGTGCTGGGCTTAGTGGGCGATAACGGCGCGGGGAAATCCACCCTGACCAAAGTGCTCTCTGGCGCGGTGATCCCCTCCAGCGGCACGATTCGTATCGACGGTGAACAGCAACAGTTTACGAATCCGGCCGATTCACGCCGTTGCCATATCGAGATGGTCTACCAGGATCTGTCGCTCTGTGACACGGTCGATGTCGCGGGCAATCTGTTTATGGGCCGTGAGCCGATGAAATCGGTCCTCGGCATCCCCTTTCTCGACGAGGCTAAAATGCACGCCGATGCCAGAGAGATGCTTAAAGGGCTCGGGATCTCCATTCCGGATACTCGCCTGCTGGTGCGAAATCTCTCCGGCGGCCAGCGACAGGCTATAGCCATCGCCCGCGCCGCGGCCTTTGACCCGAAAGTGCTGATTATGGATGAACCCACCGCCGCGCTGGCCGTCGCGGAAGTTGAAGCGGTTCTGGAGCTCATTCGCCGCGTTTCCGCTCGCGGGGTGAGCGTGATTCTGATTACCCACCGACTGCAGGACCTGTTCCTGGTCTGCGACCGGATCATGGTGATGTATGAGGGTACTAACGTCGCCGACAGACGGGTGTCCGACACCAGCCTGAGCGATATCGTTAACCTGATTGTGGGCGAAAAATTCACCGCCCGCTCTGCGGCAGCACATTGAGGTAACAGGATGAGTATCATGAACTTAAGCAGCTCCCGCATGATCCAGCATTCGCTGCCGCGCCGCCTGCTGCATAACCACTCAGGCGTGGTCAGCATCGCGCTCTTTTTCGTCTTCTGCTGCGTGGTGTTTTCGCTGATCACCAGCAACTTTCTCACCGGCACCAACTGGCTCAACATTATCCGTCAGAGCGCCCCGCTGCTGATCGTCGCGACGGCAATGACTCTGGTCATTACCACCGGCGGTATCGATCTGTCGGTAGGCTCCACCCTGGCGCTGGTCGGCGCGCTCTCCGCTATCGCCCTGAATAGCTGGGGGCTGCCGTGGCCGGTGGTCCTCCTCGGCGGCCTGCTGCTCGGCGGATTCGTTGGCGCCATCAACGGCTTCTTTATTGCCTATGAAGGCATTCCGGCGTTCATCGTCACGCTCGCCACCCTGGCCGTAGTTCGCGGCATCGCGCTGCTGGTCACCCAGGGCTACTCGATTCCGGTGCCGGCTGACAGCCTGTTTACCTTTATCGGACGCGCGTGGGTAGTTGGTATCCCCATGCCCGCGCTGATCGGCATGATGATACTGGTGATCGGGCATATCGTTCTCAACCATATGCGCTTTGGCCGCTACGTGACCGCTATCGGCGCCAACGCCGAAGGCGCGCGGCGCAGCGGCATTAACACCAAAGCGGTCACCATGAAGGTCTATATCATCAGCGGAATGGCCGCCGCGCTGGCGGGGATGATCATTACCGCACGCCTCGGCAGCGGCTCTTCCAACCAGGGCGAAGGCTTTGAACTGCAGGTCATTGCTGCCGTTGTGCTAGGCAGCACCAGTCTGTTTGGCGGCTTCGGGACTATTATTGGCACGCTGCTGGGCGCGCTGTCGATTGCGGTCATTCAGAACGGGCTGATCCTGTCGCATATTTCGCCGTTTTACACCCAGATAGCCACCGGCACCATTATCCTGCTGGCTATCTGGCTGAACACCCGCATTCTCAACCCGACGCGCTCCGCGGCAAAAGGATAGCTGATGAAAGGATCAATTTTTCGCCATCCCTCCCCGCTGCCGGTTGGCGTCAGCAGCGGTTACGTAATGACTGCGCTTGGCCCGCTGCCGATTAACGAAATGGGCGTTACCCTGATGCATGAGCATATTCTGCTGGATGCCTCCGGCAAATGGGTGCCGCCCTGCTGCTGCAGCGATCGCCATCTTGCCGAAATGCCGGTGAAAATGGAAAACCTTGGCGAACTGTCGCTTAACCCGCTGATGAGCCGCGATAACTGTCAGCTGTTTGATGTCGACGTTGCGATTGACGAGCTGACTAAATTTCGCGCTCTTGGCGGAGAAACGGTGGTTGACCCGACCAATATCGGCATTGGCCGCGATCCGAAAGCGCTGGCGCGCATCGCGCGCCTGACCGGTCTGAACATCATTATGGGTACCGGGCTCTATCTGGAACCTTCGCACCCTGAGTGGGTAAAAATCAGCAGCGTCGAACAGCTGACCGAACGGCTGATTTACGATCTTGGCGGCGCGGAGGAGAAACCGGAGGTGCTCGCAGGACTTATCGGCGAAATCGGTATCTCCAGCCGCTTTACGCCGGATGAGGAGAAATCCCTGCGCGCTGCGGGTCGGGCCAGCGCCGCGACCGGCGTGCCGATCGAGGTCCATCTGCCTGGCTGGGAGCGGCTGGGCCATCGGGTGCTGGATATTCTCGAGCAGGAAGGCGCCGATTTACGCCATACCGTGCTGTGCCATATGAATCCCAGCTTTGCCGATAAGCGCTACCAGCGCGAACTGGCGCAGCGCGGGGCGTTTCTCGAATACGACATGATTGGCATGAGCTATTACTACGCCGACGAGTCGGCGCAGTCGCCCTCCGACGAGGAGAACGCCCGCGCGATCCGCGAGCTGATTGACGACGGCTACATCCAGCAAATTCTGCTGTCGCAGGACGTCTTCCTGAAAACCATGCTCACCCGCTACGGCGGCCACGGTTATGGCTACATACTCAAGCATTTTGTTCCCCGTCTGCGGCGCCACGGCGTCAGCGGCGAACAACTTGAAACCTTAATGATTGGAAACCCCCAGCGGGTCTTTGGCGGATAAAAGGAAACGTCATCATGCAGAAAAAAATCTTACTGGTCGGTGAGTCCTGGACCAGCACGTCAACGCACGTTAAAGGCTTCGACCAGTTTGCCACCGCCACCTGGCACACCGGCGCAACGGACTTTCTGGCCGCGCTCGCCGACAGTCCCTATGCCATTACCTATATGCCCGCCCACGCGGCGGCGACCGACTTTCCGCTGACGCTGGAAGCGCTGCAGGAGTGGGATGCGATTATTCTCTCGGACATTGGCGCCAATACGCTGCTGCTGCATCCGGACACCTGGCTGAAGAGTCGCCGAACCGCCAACCGTTTGACGCTCCTGCATGATTACGTGGCCGGCGGGGGGGCGCTGATGATGATCGGCGGCTATTACAGCTTCCAGGGAATCAACGGCGGCGCGCGCTACCGCCATACCGCGGTGGAGAAAGTGCTGCCGGTACGCTGCCTGGCCTGGGACGATCGCATTGAAACCCCGGAAGGCTGCTATGCCGAAGTGACGGAGTCTCACCCCCTGTTTAACGATATTCCGGGCGAATGGCCGTGGCTGCTGGGCTATAACGAAGTTGAAATGCACCCGGAAGGCAAACTGCTGGCGACCGTGGCCGGTACCGGTCATCCGCTGTTGGCTGTTCGCGAATATCAGCAGGGTCGCTCACTGGTGTGGACCAGCGACATGTCGGCGCACTGGCTGCCGGAAGAGTTTGCCAAATGGCCCGGCTATCGCCAGCTGTGGATTAACTGCCTCGACTGGCTGACGGAACGCCGCTGATGACCACGACCCTTGAGCTCGCCCGGCAGCTGCTGGGCTTTAACACCATCAACCCGCCGGGCAGCGAAGCCGACTGCATGCGGTTCTTCGCCGACTGGCTTGACGATAGCGGTTTTGAGGTTTCGCTGTCGTCGTTCGGCGAGGGACGCTGCAATCTTATCGCCAGCCTGCCCGGGGCGAAGAGCGGTAAACCGCTGGCCTTTACCGGACATCTGGATACCGTCCCGCTGGGAAATGCCCGCTGGCAGTACGATCCTTTTGGCTCGCAGATGGAAGACGGGCGTCTTTATGGCCGCGGATCCAGCGATATGAAAGCGGCGATAGCGGCGTTTGCCGTCGCCTGCGTTCATCAGCGGGAAGCGATCCTCGCCGGACGCGGCGCGGTATTGCTGATAACCGGCGGAGAAGAGACCGGCTGCGACGGCGCGCGGGCGCTGATCGCCTCCGCAACGTTGCCGGAGGTGGGCGCGCTGATCGTCGGTGAACCCACCGCCAACTATCCGGTTATCGGCCATAAAGGCGCGCTCTGGCTGCGCTGCGAAACGCGGGGGAAAACCGCCCACGGCGCGATGCCGGAGCTGGGGATCAATGCTATCTATCTTGCGGCGGATGCGTTGGGTAAGATTCAGCATTTTTCGCCAGGCGCGCCGCATCCGCTAATGAAGCAACCCACCCTCAACGTCGGACGCATAGAAGGCGGACTCAATATTAATTCCGTACCGGACCGCACGCGTTTTGATGTCGATATCCGCAGCGCGCCCAATTTACAGCACGCCACTATCCGGGAGCGCTTGACGACGCTGCTTGGCGAAAGCGTCACCGTCTCCACGCTGGTCGACCTGCCCGCCGTCCTCAGCCGGGAGGATCACGCGTGGATTAAGCAGGTTTACCAACGCTGTCAGCCGCTGCACGCTGAGCCGATTGCGCCGCGCGTGGTGCCCTACTTTACCGACGCCTCGCTGCTGCTGCCTGCATTGGGCGATCCGCCCTGTATTATTCTCGGCCCCGGCGAGCCGTCGATGGCGCATCAAACCGACGAGTACTGCCTGCTCAGCCGACTGGCGGAGGCAGAACAGCTATACGGTGACATTATTCGCGACTGGATGGCATCACCGCCCGCGACGAAAGTAAAAAATGAGTGACACTGTCACTGAAAGCGCGTGCCATGCATTCAGCGTTTGAATAATTTCGCGGAATAACAGAGGATAACCGCCTCGTACACGACGGTATCCCCACCAGCAAGGAGGCTTAGCATGTCCGTGAAAACCAACGCTGTGCTCGTTTGCACCCTCTCTTTACTTCTTTCCGCCTGCTCGGGTGGTGCTTCTGCGCCGGACAGCGCCGAAGACGCTAAAATATCGGCTGAAGTGGATAAGATACTTCGCGATTATCAAACGGGTTCCGATACTTCACCCCAGGCCAATGCCTCACGCTATCTGGCGCGGATCCAGGCGGCTATCTTCGCCAACATAGACCAGCCGGCCTCCTGGCAAGGGAAAACATGCTCGGTGCGCTTTACGCTGCAGCGTGACGGGACGGTGCAGGATCCAACGGTCGAGAGCGGCGATCGGCCATTCTGCGCGCAGGTGATGTCCGCGCTGAAAAAAGCCAACATTCCGCCCGCGCCAGACGAAAAAACCTATCAAACATTCAGTCATGTCGTGCTGGACGTGAAGCCCTGAGCTTGCCCGCAGAAATGGCCCCGGCCATCACCAGGGCCATTTCGAACAAGATAAGCTGACAGCCCTTCTTAACAGACGCTTTTTGGCGATCAGCGAGGAATGATTCAATAGTAACAGGCTGGCGCAAGCCTGTTTTTTTTCCATTCTTCAGGATCGTGGCCGGGTATGAATACCGCATGATATCGCTCGGTAAGCTGACGCAGCTTTCGCACTGACTGAGCGACATCAGTAGCAGACGTCATTAGCCCCGGGAGCGCCTTCTCATGGTAATGATCTAAGGTATAAGCCGCATCAATCGCTAGCGTAAAATTTGTACCACCGGGTAAGCGGATAAGAAAAGATTGATGGCCTGGTGAATGCCCTGGGGTGAAAATACACTGCAGCGTGCCATCACCGTAAAGGTCATAGTGATCATCGGACAACCCGTTCAGAAATAGCCAGTTAAGTTGGGGACGATCGAAATCGCGTCGGCAATAGGCTCCCGAAGTAAACCAGTCAGGGGCAAAGGCATATTCATACTCTTGCCTCTGGACAACATGCGTAGCATGGGGGAAGCGACCAATTGCTCCCGTATGATCAGAGTGCAAATGGGACAGGACCACATAGCGGATATCCTCAGGAGCAATGCCTATCCTCTTAAGTTGTTCCACGCAACCCTGTTCTTCTGACATCACCGGTTTAAACTGCTCTACAGCACTTCCCCAATAACCGCTGGGATCTTTCAATCCTTCGACAGCCAGACCGCCGTCAATCAGCGTAAACCCATCCGGATGGGTCAGCAGAAACCATGGAACAGGGATCTCATAATGCTCTCCCACGCCCTGATTCATACGGATATGCTGATATTGACAATGCTGTGTTCCTGACTGGAACATGAAAAGCTTTATCTCTGGCATCATTATTTTCCACCAATAAATCAATTAAATAGATTGAAATTTAGCCTGACTCAGGCCTTGAGTCTGGATTTTTCATCATTTCGCAGTAAAGCAGTAGATGCCTGCCCCCACTTACATTTATCGGTAAAGCCAATATAATTGATGAATGGATCTCTTCTCAGCAATGCGCATATTTATCAGGGTGGTTGAACGGGGCAGCATGTCGGCTGCAGCCCGCGATCTCGGCATTGGCCAGCCCGCCGTGAGTGAAAGAATAGAAAAACTGGAAGCACATCTTGGGACACGTTTGCTTAGGCGCAACACGCGTAACATGTCTCTAACGCACAGCGGTAACGTGTTTTATGAGCGAAGCAAAACGGCCGTTCAGGCAGCAGAGCATGCTCTTTCTGTGAATGAAGAAAATCAGGGGTTGCAAGGCAAAATCCGTATTGCCGCGCCCTATTCCGCCGGAGAAAGCCTGCTGATGCCTGCATTGTTGCAGCTTCAGAACGAGCATCCGGAACTGCAGGTCGATGTCATTTTTAACGACCGCGTCATCGATCCCGTCACCGAGGGGGTCGATTTATCACTGAGATTAGGTGATGTCTCCGAAGGTTTTTTTGTCGCACGCCCGCTTGGCACCGTGCGCAGAGTGTTACTGGCCTCTCCGGCTCTGCTGGCGAAAATGGGTCATCCTGACACGCCGGATGCGCTGACAGATTATCCATTTGCTGCTGTTTCCGGTGTATTCGCCAGTAATCGCATTCAATTGATCGCTTCCGAAGATCAACTCATTAATGTTCCCGTCAATATTCAATTTCAGTCCACGCACTGGCGGAGTGTCCTCTCCTGGTTATTAGCGGGACATGCCATTGGTGTTTTGCAAAGTCCGGTTTGCAGAAAAGAAATGGAACACGGCGCGCTCATCCCCCTCTTAAGCCACTATCCGATCCCGCCATTTAGTGCCTGGTTGCTCCATCCACCGGCTGGGATGATGTCGTATGAAACGCGAATTTGTGCCTCCCTACTGGAGGGCTATCTCAGAGATTTGTTGCTTGAGCCGGCCGGCTGAATAAAACAGCGCCGCCCTGGCGCGCTGAAGATGGCCTCTTGTTAATGACTCAATCTCTGATGCATGAAATCAATAAGCGCTCTTGTTTTTGCCGGCAAGTAACGCCGATCTGAATACAGAGCGAATAATTGCAAGGGGGCTGCCGATTGTTCAAATTCAATCTCGATTAACCGCCCATCATCAATATAGGGTTGGCAGGCTTGTTTCGACAGGATGGCAAAACCGACACCTGAGATGGCCGCCCGCCCTGCCATCTCTCCGCTGTTGACCCGATAACGACCGTTAACCTTGATCGTCTCGAATCCGCCCTTTTTATTCACAAACTGCCAGGGAGCGCCTTTAAGCGCATTCACCGTTGTAATACAGGGTAACTCTTCAAATTGCTGTATTCGAGAAGGCGTGCCATAACGCTGGATGACGGAGGGGGCCGCAACGATGGTGCAAGGGATTGTCACCAGATGACGGGCGATGTAGTCACTGTCATCCATCTGACCACGGCTAACAATGACAGCTAAATCCAGATCATCTCGCAGGGATTCATAACCCGACAAATTTGTGACGCAACTTATCTCCAGGTCCGGATGCTGACAGGCGAAATCAGCAACAACAGAGCCCAGCAATACAGGACCGATTTCATTGGGAATACAGATACGTAATGGCCCCTTGAATTGCATTTGTCGCAACGTTAATTCGGTTTCAGTTTGCTCAAGTGCTTCCAGTAATGGCTTCGCCCGGGTATAGAGTAGATGCCCAGCCTGTGTGAGTTTCATATGTCGGGTACTGCGCTCAATGAGCTGAAGGTTCAGTTTGTCTTCTAACTGAGAAATGCAACGGCTCACATTTGATGTCGGCATTTCCAGGGCTTTCGATGCCCCCACAAAACTGTCTCTTTCCACCACAGCAATGAAGATTTTCAGCGCATTAAAGTCAAGAACTGGCCGCATCAACTATCCCACATATGATAATAATGAGTGCCATTTTTACCATCTAATCGACAAGTTTGATAGCAGTTAAGCTAGGATATTTTTCATCCACAGGTCGCTTGCTATGCCACTGGTCGCCACAACATTTAATCAAAAGACGCTCATTCGGATTGCTATGGTAATCGCTTTTGTCCAGTTTACTAATGCGCTGGAATATATGATGTTCAGCCCTGTTTTTACATTTATGGCTGCAGATTTCGCTGTTCCCGTCACCTTCTCAGGCTATGTATCCGGTATGTACACATCTGGAGCCGTCCTGTCGGGAATTATCGCCTTTTACTGGGTTGACCGTTGCAATAAGAAACGTTTTTTAATCGCTAATATGGTACTGCTAGCCATGGCGACACTGTTGACGACATTGACCACCAGTTTCCCTCTTCTTCTTACATTGCGCTTCTTCGCAGGACTGGTTGGCGGTACGACAATGGGGGTGGGGATCACTATTTTGATAAACCACACGCCGGCTGACTTGCGCGGAAAAATGTTGGCGACGGTGATTGCGTCATTTTCGATGGTCAGCATCGTGGGGATGCCCGCTGTACTATTTTTGTGTACTCATTACGGTTGGCATGTCGCGTTGTGGTTAATCTGTACACTGTGTTGGTTGGCATTGCCGCTGATCGTCTTCATCATCCCTCAGGATCCCGTCACTTTCGACACGTCCCACGCGCTGCCCCTCGATGTAGATACTTTACTGTTTGCTTCCGGTAATGCGCTGGTACAGTTTAGTCCAATGCTGATCATTCCTGTTCTGGCGCCATTAATGACGCAGCTGTTGGGGGCTTCTCAAGGTCTGCTGCCCTGGTTGTTCTTCGGCGGGGGTCTGGCGGGGTATCTGTCTACCAGAATGACAGGCGCATTAACCTCTCGTTTTTCTGCTTTGAGTTTGGCGACCGGGTCGACCCTCGTTTTTATCCTGAGCTTGCTGATACCCCTCCTGGGCTATCCGCATCCGGCGCTATTTATTACGTTGTTTCTCGGCTCAGCTTACAGTCGTCTGGTGTCATCGTCGGCGGTGACGATTCAGTTTCCTGATAACAACCAACGAGCGGGATTCTCTTCATTACAGACATCCATGATGTATCTGATGACGACTGCCGCATTTTTCCTGTCTGCTTTTTTGTTACCCGACCATCGCATGGCGCTACAAAATATGGACACGCTGTTGGCGGTATGTGCAATTACCGCATCAGGAACCCCAATTATTGTCATCGTTTTGCAAAAGAAACTGGCTAAGCGTACGTTCGAGCCCGATCGTTACAGCACTGAGTAGTACTCCACGGGTTGCTCATTTTTTAAGACAAAAACAGGGGCATACGCCCCTGCGTGACTACCGCCGACTCATGGCCAGCTTCGCGGCAAACAACAGAAACAGGCAGCCGGTTGTCCGATCCATCCATTTCACCACGGCTGGTTTTTTCAGGATGCCGGCGGCATAGCGAGTGGCGGTAATCAGCGTTAACGACCACAGCGTCCCTATCAATACATGGATGGTGACCAGGAGAAAGGTCCAGTTGATCGGTGAATGCCCGGCAGGGATAAACTGGGGCAAAAACGAAACGTAGAAGACGCCCATTTTGGGGTTAAGCACATTCCCCAGCATCCCACGCAGGAACCAGTTACTCGTGGAATCTGATTCGGTCGGGTTGGGGTTAAATTGCTGGCGTGGGCGCAGGAGCAACTGGATGCCCAGCCAGCAAAGGTATCCTGCTCCGCACCATTTCAATAAGGTATAAGCCAACTCAGAAACCGCCAGTAGCGCACCTAAACCAAAGGCCACCAGCGCGCCCCAGATAAAGCATCCAAGATCAATGCCTAACGCGGCATGCAAGGCTTTGCGTCCCCCTTCAGCGGTCGCCGTGCGGAGAATAAGAGCAGTATCAAGACCTGGCGTCAGGGTAAGCAGTGTGGCTGCGAGGGTGTAAGCAAGAAGTGAATCAGTGACGAGCATTTCCTGTCTCCGAAAGAGACAAGGCTACTGAAGCATTCACATTTTTGCAACAACAATGTTCACCCTGCTCCACTTTTACCCAGCCGTCTACCTGACGCAACTCAGCCCATAACTAAGGACCCCTCGGTTATGGGCTGATTTGCAGGACTAGCTCAACGCCATTGATAAAATAATACAGGGGTAAGTTAGCTCACTTTAATATCATCAAGGTCGATATCCTCTTCTTCGTGATCATGAGTCACCAGCACATCACGCGGAATATCTTTTTTGATGACAGCATAAACCGTGGCGGTAACAACAATATTCACCAGCAGGGCCATAATGCCAGCCATCGGGTGTGACATGGTGGGGATCATCAGTACCCCACCAAAAGGCACCGTGGCATCCGCACCATACACCATGGTGACTGCGCCACCGCACGCGCCACCGATGGCCGCGGCGGCGATACCGCGGACGATATCGTTCATGACGATCGGGATAGAGCCTTCAACGATATTAACAATCCCCATTGGAACCGCCGATTTTAAGGTTTCCACTTCTTCACTGTTATAGATGTTCTTACGCAGAAGCTTAGCAATGAAGAAAGCCAGGCCGAAACCAATAGGCGTTGCGGTGTTAACTAACTGAAGCGCGGTAATCGGCTCATTTATTCCCTGCGCCTGCAGCGTGAGAACGAAGGCAAAGCATGTCTTATTAAGCGGGCCGCCAAAGTCAACAATACACAGAGCGCCTATCACTGCGCCCAACACAAGATTCGATGACGTGCCCATACTTCTCAGGAAAGATGTCAGCGCTTCCGTAAAGATACCGATAGGCGTACCAATGATATAGACCATAATCAGGCAGCTGATAATGGAGGCAAAAAAGGGCACGATCAACGTTGGCATCAAACCGCGAGCCCAGTCAGGCACCTTGACGTTTTTGATGATCGCCAGCGCGATATAGCCGGCAATGTAGCCACCGATCATCCCGCCGATAAAGCCTGCGCTGATGGTGTTCGCCGCCAGCCCGACAACAAATCCTGGTGCGATGCCCGGCTTGCCAGCAATCGAGCCGGAAATCCCCACCGCAATGACTACCGGCAACAGCCCAAGCGCCTTAGCGCCCAGAGTGGCCATCGCCTGCCATAAATCAAATTGCCCCGGCGTTAACGTGTCCTGCACCGTTCCACCAAGCCCCATACCGATGGCAATAATAAATCCAGCACCACAGACAATGGGGATCAGAAATGAGATAGCGGTCAGCAGATGTCCTTTAGGATTTGCTGCTTGCCATATTTGTTTTAGAGACATAAATTACGCCCTTAAGTATAGAGTCAGCAGGCCGAAATAAAATTATGAATTGACTATTTCACTGAGTTTTTCAATTAGCTTATTAGGGGATTTCACTGCCGTTTCCGTGGCGACTTTGACCACTTTCTTACCCGCAAACCGTTCTTCTCCCGTCACTTTAACATCCGCGGCAAGCAGAACAATATCTGCCATGGCAATCTCATCAGCGGTTAACTGATTCTCAATGCCGATGGTCCCTTGGGTCTCGATTTTAACGTTATGACCGGCTTTTTTGGCGGCTGTTTCAATTTTCTTTTGAGCAATATAGGTGTGTGCAATCCCCACCGTACAGGCGGTAACTCCGACAATATTCATCACGATTCTCCGTTAATTCATTTAATAAGATATAAAAGAATGTTAACAACTACATATTACGCTTCGGTGCTTTCAGTTTCTGAATTGAAAAGCGCAATGATTTTATATGGATCAGATTCAACCAGTAATTTAGCGATAATGTCTTCGTCGGCCAGTGACCCGGACACTTGCGCTAACAGGCGAATATGAGTGGCATTTTGATCCACCAGGCAAACCGCAAATAAAATAATACAGCGAACATCGCTGCCATCCATGGTCTCCCAGGGAATGGTATGTTGCGTGCGTCCGATGGCTAATGCGGTACGGGAAACACCGGAAGATTTGCCATGCGGGATCGCAATATGATTTTCAAAACCGGTAGAGCCTTGCTCCTCACGTAACCAGACATCACGAATAAAGTCCTCCTTATTAGTCACCGCACCATCCTGTACTAGTAAATCGGTGAGTTCTTCTATCACCTCTTCTTTCGTTCTGGCGGTCATATTTAACTTGATGTTTTTAACATTAAGCACTGTCGAAATATCCATAATTCACCCGCATTCATATAGAGTGGTCGTTGAATAACAGAGCAGGCATCGCTGGCGTGATGCAGGTCTTTTAATTTTTTTTTAAATATATGCTGTGGTTCGTAAAAAAATTAATTAGGCAGCGACGGTTTCACGCTGGAAAATCTCGATCATTCTGTCCCATGCCTGGCTGACATCCTCATGGAGAGAAAACAGACCCGATGTCCCTACGATAAAGACATCCACACCGGATTCGGCAATCTGGCCAAACGTTTTTGCATTGCAGGAGCCATCAATTTCTGTCAGATAGTGATAGCCATTATTTTTGCGCATACTGATGAGCTTTCTTATCTTGTTCAGCGATTCAGGAATAAACTTTTGTCCGGCATAGCCCGGATCAACTGACATGACCGTCACTTTATCCAACAGGTGCGCATATTCAGCAATACTTTCAGCCGGTGTCGCCGGGTTCAACACCACCCCGCATTGCTTGCCTGCATCCTTGATCTGATTCAGCAGGCGGAAAATTTTGTTATTCGCCGTCTCGGGATGAAAGCTAATGATATCGGCGCCGGCCTCGAGACACATGGGAATAATATCTTCCGGATGGTTCACCATCAGATGGACATCGATGGGAACGGTAGTGATTTTTTTCAGGTTCTCAATAAAAAAGGGAGACAGTGTGATATTGCGGACGTAATTACCATCCATTATATCAACGTGATAAAAATCCGCTTTTTTATTCATTGCCGTGATCTGTTCTTTGAACTGCGTTAAATCCATGCACATCAGTGAGGGTGAAAATTTCGCGCTCATAAACCATCTCCGATAATAAACAGTTAGTTAAACATTGCGATAATGTGCCCCAGAACGATGCCGACAACGCCAAAGTCTGCATCGCCAAAGGTTGTAGAACTCAGGCCCATGTCTCCCATCATTGGCAAAAGGATGGCCGGCAGGAACGAAATGAGCAGGCCGTGGGCAAATGCCCCCACCACTGCCCCGCGACGTCCGCCAGTGATATTGCCGTAAACGCCAGCCGTTGCCCCGCAGAAGAAATGAGGAACCAGCCCCGGGACGATGACGCTCAAACCGAACAGCGGGCAGAGAAACATGCTGACCAGGCCCGCGACAAAGCTTGCGAGAAACCCGACGATGACGGCATTTGGAGCAAAGGGAAACACCGTCGGGCAGTCGAGCGCCGGCTTCGCATCTTTCACTAATTTGTCTGCAATACCTTTAAACGCTGGCACAATTTCGGCAATCACCATCCGCACACCGGCGAGGATGATATAAACCCCCGCAGCAAAAGTGAGGGACTGAATAATGGCGAAGATAATAAAATTCTGACCGGCACTCAGTGTCTCCTCGACAAAGGTTTTGCCCGCGACGACCACCAACACCAGGAACAGAATCATCATAGTGAGAGAGATGGCCACCGACGAGTCGCGAAGAAAATTGAGTGACTTAGGCACTTTAATTTCTTCAATCGAGGGGCTACCTTTCCCGACGACTTTGCCCACCAGCGCGGAAAGCAGATAACCAATAGAGCCAAAATGGCCGAGAGCCAGATCGTCGGTATTGGTAATTTTACGGGTAAACGGCTGCAAGATCGCCGGAGAGATCACCATCATCGCGCCGAGAATCACCGCCCCGATGGCCACCACCCACCCCCCCGACAATCCCCCGACTGACAAGATCACCGCCAGCATCGCTGCCATATAGAGCGTGTGGTGGCCCGTTAAAAAGATGTACTTTAATGGCGTCAGACGCGCCAGGGCGATATTGATCAACATGCCCAACACCATGATTGTGGCGGTTTCCGTGCCATAATTCTTCTGCGCCAGCGCGGCCATCGCGTCGGTGTTAGGGACCACCCCCTGAATATGAAATGAATGTTCAAACAGCTGGCTAAAAATGGTTAATGTATAGGCAATGATACCGGCGCCTGCCGTTAAAATAACAAAGCCCATGATGGTTTTCAGTGTTCCTGAAATAACATCTGAAATTCCTTTTTTTTGCAACAGCAGACCGATCAGAGAAAACAATCCAACCAGAATTGCCGGTGTCCCTAACACATCATAAATAAGGAAATGAAGCATATTAAACTCCACGGTTCAGAAAGCCGTTGCTTAAATGTGTTCTGCTAAAATCTCTTTGATTTTATTGTTGTCGAGTAAATTACTTAATCCAACAACCTTTGCGGAATGACCAACTAAATGTTCGGCAATATCGTTGGCGCTCAGAATAAGGTCCGCCGTTTCGCTTTTCGCTGACGTCAGGTCGGTATGCGCGACTTCAGCCTCTTTATTCATTTCGGCAAGAATTTTTTTGACATTCATTTCAACGATAAAGCTGCTGCCTAAACCATTGCCGCAGACGATGAGTACTTTTTTCATTCTCTTTTCCTTCAGTCAATAACAGCCTGAATTGCCTTAATATCATCGGCTTTTAACAATCGTTCTAGCTTTTGCTGATCGCTAAAGAGTTCTGCCAGTTCACCGATCATCGTGATATGTTCATTCCCGGAACGAGCGCATAGCATAATAATCACGTATACCGGGTCGTTCTCCGTTGAGCCAAATGATATGCCCTCTTTAATATGAAGGAGCGATAATCCATTCCTCAATGCACCTTGTTCAGGGCGGGCATGGGGCATTGCTAATCCCGGGGCTAATAGATAATAAGGCCCAAGTTCTTCATGGCTTTTCAAAATCGCCTCAATATAGTGCTCTGCCATATACCCCTGCGCCAGCAAAGGTTCTGCTGAGAGTCGAACGGCATTTTTCCAGTTATCTATTGAGTTAATGACATTAATTTTATCCGGGGTTAACCAGTCTCTAATCATATGCACTCCCGAGGGGTCCCATGTGCTGAACTATAAACAGCTAAATAAAATGCAACTGTGATACACCTCCCAAAGTTAGCGCTAACAAGCAAAAATGTTAAAAAAATGAGTTACCGCTAACACTGGTTATAATGTGCTTTCCCCCTCGCTGTGGTAAGTTATAATGTGTATCAACGATTTACTTTTGTTACTTTTTATTTTTCAAACGGTTGGTGATCCTGGTGAAGAGTCTAGACGCAGACAATAGCCCGAAAGAAAAACGTCGTAAGGGAACTGGGAAGATAACCCTGACCGAAGTGGCTGAGTTTGTCGGCGTGAGCGCCATGACCGTCTCGCGTGCGCTGAGAATGCCTGAAAAAGTCAACCCTGACCTTCGCGACCGTATTGATGCGGCAGTAAGCCAACTCGGCTATGTCCCCAATCTCCAGGCGCGTAATCTGGCGTCGGTCCATTCCGATCTCATTCTGGCCGTCGTCCCCACCTTCTCTTCGCCAGGTTTTTTGCCGGTGTCGGAGGCGTTACAAAAGATCCTGACTGAACGCGGCTATACCATGATGTTTATGGAATCCGGTCATGACGGCCAAAGCGAACAAAAAACGTTTGAAAAAATGCTCGCCTATAACCCGGCAGCGATTATTCAGTTTAATATCGACACCATTGAGAGCTGTACCCAGCTGCTGGCCAACGTAGATGTGCCTATCCTGGAAATTGGCGCGTTAAATACGCAGTCTGTTGGCATGTGCATCGGTGTGGATTACGGTAAGGCTGTGAAACAGATCGTGACCCACCTGGCGGACGCCTCATTAAAAAATATCGCGTTACTGTGTACCCCGGCCAACAATACAATGTTTCGCCAGCTCCTGAGCGGCTGGAATACGGCGATGCTGGCCCTTAACCGTTCTCCGCATCGGGTAGTGACCACTCATTTGCCTTCCACCATTGCCACAGGGGTGAATATTTTCAAGGATATGATGATCACCTGGGGCGATCTGGATGCGCTAATTTGCACATCGGATGAAATGGCGTGTGGATGCATGATGGCCTGCCACAGCGCCGGGATCAAAGTGCCCAATACCGTAGCCATTGCGAGTTTAGGCGGTGGGGTATTATCGACAGTCTGTTCCCCTGCCCTGACAACCGTTGAATTTCCCTGGCATGACATTGGGGTGAAGGCCGGGAAAGCGCTTCTCGACCTGCTCAACGATAAGCCTTGTGAAAAGTTTATTGAAATTCCGTCAGTACTCAAAGTCCGGGCCAGTACCGCGGTATAACCGCCATCCGTGGCCTGCTCTATCGGCACCCCCCGCTTATCGCTTCAACTCGTCCTGCCACAGCGGGGATGACGCCAGCTGCTGGCATACCGCGTCGATAAATACCCGGGTCTTGGCGGGAACCAGCGTGCCGGGCGGCATCAGGGCATAAACGCTAACCCGCGCCGCGCTGCGCCAGTCGGGCAGCACGCGGACCAGTTCCCCGCACTGCACCGCCTGATTAACCATCCATCCCGGCAGCAGTGCGATCCCGGTTGCGCGAATGACCGCCGTCAGCAGCGCTTCACTGATATTGGTGGTGAGGGGGCCAGCTGGCGTCACCTGGATATGCTCCCGACCATTCTCGAGGATCCAGTAGGGCCAGTCCGGATGGTGGGTAAAGCCGAGGCACCAATGGGCTGCCAGTTGCTCAGGATGAGTCGGTTCACCGTAGCGTTGCAGATAGGCCGGCGAAGCAATCAACTGGCTGCGAAATGCCCCCAGCTCGCGCCCGGTTAAGGTACTGTCCCGCAGGTTTCCCAGGCGGATCACCGCATCAAACCCCTCCGCGACAATATCGACTCGTCGATCGAGAAAATGGGCATCAAGGCGAATATCCGGATACGCCTGCAGGAAATCAGGAAACATCGGAGCAATCAGCTCCCGGCCAAAGGTCACCGGCAGCGAGACCCGTAACGTTCCCTGCGGGGTGGCAGCAAAGTCCCCGACTTCCCGGCTGGCGGCGCTGAGCTCATCCAGCGCCGTGCGGGCGCGCTGCAAAAACCAGGTTCCGGCTTCAGTCAGCGTTACGCTACGGGTGGTACGCACCAGCAACCGGACGCCCAGTTTTTTCTCAAGGTGGCTGACCCGGCGGGAAATCACCGATGCATCCCGGTCCAGCCTGAGGCTGGCCCCGATAAAACTCCCTGCCTCAGCCACACAGACAAACGCCATCAGCTCATCAAAATCATCGAACATGATTCCTGCACCCTGCACATTAATCATTTGCAAATAAGGCTAATTATCAGCGATCTGTTGGTCTATTAACATAGCGGCTCTTCAACCTACAGTGAGAGCAGCCTATGAAAACGTTTTTGAGTATTGGGTCCGGTCCTGGGATGGGAATGGCGACGGCCTCACGGTTTGCCGGTGAGGGATTCCGGGTGGTGCTGTCCTCTCGCAGTAAAAGCAATGTGGCGGCACAGGCCGACCAGCTGAGAGCGGCAGGATTTGCCGCGGAAGGCCGCGTGGCGGACGCCAGCGATATCACCAGTATCGCGGAACTCATTCGTGAGGTAGAGGTGGAAACCGGCGGTGTGGATGTGCTGCATTTCAACGCCGCGGCCATGCATGACGGTAATCTGGAGACCCAGTCGGTGGCAGGCTTCATTCAGGATCTCACCACCAATATTGGCGCGGTATATGCCGCCATCAAAGCGGTCACTCCGCGGATGGCCGCGCGTGGAGAAGGCGCGATCCTGCTGACTGGCGGGATGTTTGCCACTCAGCCCCACCCGGAGTATCTGACGCTGAGCGTCGGCAAAGCCGGGCTGCTTAACCTGACGCATGGCCTTTTCCCGGTATTGAAAGCGCAAAATATTCATCTTTCCATCGTGACGGTGGGGGCCTACGTCACGCCGGGTTCCGCCGAAGCCCGGGAGATTGCCGATCTGTTCTGGCAGCAATACCGCCAGCCATCCGCGCAATGGACAGCGGAAGCGTTTTATCCCGTCCCACACCATCAGTAACCTTCCCCGGCCGTCGCCTGGCGTCCGGGAGCCATCGCCTGGACGTGCGGAAGAAACGTCATCCATCGCTTGCTTTCCCTGTCACCTCGGATCAGGATACGACGATATTCATGGAGGCTATGTGATGAAATATTTTATCGGTATGGCGGTGACGTTATTGTTAAACACGCCGGTGCTGGCGGCGGGCGAGCTTGAGATTAACCAGTCTCCCCTGACGCTGGTGTTGAGCGATCAGAATCAGGCACGGGTCTCTTCCTGTGCCGATTTCATTGCGCTGCGTAAAGCGGGAGAGACCGTCGATGCGCTGCCCGGGCTTTCCGACCCGGATGGCCGTGCGGCGGAAGCGGCGTTATTCTCCTGCTGGCTACAGGCCTACACCATCGATCATACGTTATTCCCCTCTGCTGCGCCGAAACCAACCCTGGCTGAGGTGGTTCAGCACTTTCCTGCCAGTGCGGCGTTTATCGTCAGTGATGACGAAAAGCAGGACGTCGCCAAAAACTATGTGGGGAAAACCATCGCCGACTATACCCCGGACCTGAAAGCCAGAGACGATCGTCTGGAATCAGCGGCCAGCGCCAGCGGTTATGTGCTGGATGAGTATTATGCGTTTACCGATAAGCAAGGGCATCAGCTCAACATTGTCGCTCTGGTGGGCTACGCCATCGGCGGTACGGCAAGCGTGAAAAGCTACTATCGCATCGATGACACGCACGCCCGCGTCTGGAGCGTCACCCTGCTCGATGAGAACAGCCCGTTATAAGCGAGGGTTCCCTCTGCGGCGCTACCGCAGAGGATGTTCCGTTTACCTGGCCAGCCACTGACGCCAGCCGCCCCAGGCGGTGATCTCCGTGGCATCCCCCAGCCCGGCGGCTTCGCAAATAAAGCCCGTCACCCATCGGCCGTTGGCCAGCTCAACCTGTCCCAGCCCCAGCGGCGCGGGAATAGCGGCCAGCAGCGACCCCACCTCGGCGCTGGGTATCTCCCAGACTTCCACCGCTATCGCCGCGCCGTCGCGCTCGTCACGCACCATCGCCGGGCGCTTGCCATCCGCGAGAGCGTACAAACGATAGCGTGGCGCGCTGTGGGTCGCCTGCAGCAACCGACCGCCCCGCGCCAGCAATTGACCGTTTAAGGGCAGACCGGCCAGATGCGCACCGCATACCGCCAGTGCCATCCGGTCATGGCCTGCGGAATGCGCAGGCGGCGGGCTCTCCAGCCGCGCGCCGCCTGCCAGCGGCAGCCGCTCCGCGCGCTGGAAGGCGTCGGCCAGGCTCAGCAAATACTGATCGGTAAACGCCCGGCCAAACAGCGTGACGCCGGAGGGCAATCCGTCAGGCATAAACCCGCACGGCACACTCACCGCCGCATAGTCCAGCAGGTTCATAAAGTTGGTGTAGTAGCCCAGATCGGCGTTGCGGGCGATCGGCTCCGCCGCCAGCTCGTCGAGCGTCACCGGGCGCGGAAAGGTTGGCGTCAGCACGCAGTCCAGCGTATCAAGGATGGCATCGCACTGCGCTTTATACCCCTGCAACTGATACATCGCCTTAAAGGTCGCCGTCGCGTCGATAGCAGGCGCTTTCGCCAGCACGTCGCGAATCACCGGCAGCACGGCATCCGGCTGCTGCTCAATCAGCGGTCCGGCCACCGCATAGCGTTCAGCAACCCACGGTCCGTCATACAGCAGGCGGGCGGCGGCCAGAAATGGCGCGAAATCGATCGCTACCGGCACGCCGCCGAGCGCCGTCAGCCGCTGTACGGCCTGGGCGAACAGCGCTTCGCTGGCGCGGCAACCGAGGAAGTTCAGCGTCTGCGGAACGCCAAAGCGAAATCCGGCGGACGGCCTGCCAAAGGCCTGCCGGCTGTTCCACTGAGGATTGCGGCGGCTGTAGCTATCCTGCGGATCGGTCCGGGCAACCAGCGCCAGCAGCTGGCTGGCCTCGTCGGCGGTAGCGCTGAAAAAGGTCACACAGTCCAGCGTGCGACAGGCAGGGACGACCCCGGCGGTGGAGATCACCCCTTTCGTCGCTTTCAGGCCCACCAGGTTATTCAGTCCGGCCGGAACGCGACCGCTGCCGGCGGTGTCGGTCCCCAGCGCGAAGCTGGCGACACCCAGGGCTACCGCCAGCGCGGAGCCGGCGCTGGAGCCACCGGAGGGGTAAGCCGGGTGGTACGCGTTGCGGCAACGTCCGTACGGCGAACGGGTTCCGTTCAGGCCGGTGGCAAACTGGTCGAGATTGGTTTTGCCCACCGGCACGGCTCCCAGCGCAATCAGCTGCGCGACAATGGTCGCGCTTTGCGTCGGCCGGTATGCAAACGCCGGGCAGGCAGCGGTCGTGACGATCTCCGCAAGGTCAATATTGTCTTTGATCGCGAACGGCACGCCGTACAGCGGAAGCGTCTCTGGCGAATGGCCTTCCAGCGCCGCGAGAAACGGCGCCTGCTCCGCTTCGCTCAGGAGATGGATAAACAGATTAAATTCGGGATTCAGCGTTTCCGCCCGCTGGCGGATCGCCGCCAACAGCGCCCGCGGGGTGGTGTTGCCGTTACGATAGTTCGCCGCCAGGGTCGCCAGGCGTAAATCAAACGTCTGCTGCATCATGCCTTCTCCTCAATAATCACTGCCACCCGTTGCCCGGCACGCACCGCGCTGCCTGGCTGCACATTGACCTGCTGAACCCTGCCATCGCACGGCGCCAGCAGCGGGATCTCCATTTTCATCGACTCAAGCACCACCAGCACATCACCGGCGCGCACCAGACGACCGGCCTCGGTCTGTACCTGCCACAAATTACCGGATACCGGGCTTTCCACCCCCTGCTCGCCCGGCTGCAGCGGCGCATCGCCCGCTTCTTCTGCGGCGCTCTCCTGGCTGTCGAAATGGGCCTGGCCGCTGGCGATCCAGCGATCGCGTTCGGCGTTAAACGCCCGCTGCTGATGGTCGCGAAACGCGTCAATGCTCTGCGTCTCGCGAGCGAGAAATTGCTGGTATTCCGCCAGCCGCAGCGTGCTGTGTTCGATGCGCAGCGGATAGCGACCGAGCGGGAAATCGCGGCGAATCTCCAGCAGTTCATCGGCCGAAACCGGATAGAAACGCAGCTGATCGAAAAAGCGCAGCAGCCACGGCTTGCCGGCAAAATCGGCCACCTCGTGATAGCGATTCCACATCTGCAGAGTGCGGCCGACAAACTGATAGCCGCCCGGGCCTTCCATACCGTAGACGCACAGATACGCCCCGCCGATGCCCACCGAGTTTTCCGCCGTCCAGGTTCGCGCCGGGTTGTACTTGGTGGTGACCAGCCGATGGCGCGGATCAAGGGGCGTGGCCACCGGCGCGCCGAGATAGACATCGCCGAGGCCCATCACCAGATAGCTGGCGTCAAACACCGTGTTCCATACGGCCTGCTCATCCGGCAGATCGTTTATCCGGCGAATAAACTCGAGGTTGCTTGGGCACCACGGGGCGTCCGGGCGGACGGTGGTCATATATTTGTCGATCGCCTTGCGGCAGGCCGGATCGTCCCAGGAGAGCGGGAGATGCACGACCCGCGTTGGAACCTGCAGATCATCGCTCATGCAGACCGTAGCCCACTCCCCGCTGACCCACGCCAGCAGGGTCTCCAGCGCCAGCGTTTCCGGCTGGAAATGCAACTGCAGCGAGCGGATCCCCGGCGTGATATCGATGATCCCTTCCCGGGCTTGCCCTTCAAGGGCCTGCATCAGGGCATGGATGCGAAAGCGCAGCACCAGATCCAGCTCCGCCTCACCGGCCTCCAGCAGCAGATGGGTATCACCGGAGAGGCGCGCCACCAGGCGTTTGTCGGCGTCACCGCAGGTCATCACCACCGGCGAGGTGAGCGGCGCAGGCTGCCAGGCAACGTCCTGCGCCTGCAGGGTCGCCAGCTCCGCGCGACGACCTGCCGCCAGCCGCCGGGCGGTGGGGACGTCCACCGCCACAAAGCGCACTTTATCCCCCGCCTTAAGCTGGCCCAGTTGCCAGAGATCGGCTTCGATAACCGTGACCGGGCAGACGAAGCCTCCGAGGCTTGGGCCGTCCGGCCCGAGGATCACCGGCATATCGCCGGTAAAATCCACGGCCCCCACGGCATAGGGGTTGTCATGAATATTCGAGGGATGCAGCCCGGCTTCGCCGCCGCTGTCACGGGTCCAGACCGGCTTAGGCCCGATCAGGCGCACGCCGGTGCGGCTGGAGTTAAAATGCACTTCCCAGTCGGTGGCAAAAAAGGTCGCCATATACGCCGGGGCAAAGAACTCCGGCGCGCCGTGGGGACCGTAAATCACCCGCAGCGTACGGACGTCCGTCAGCGCGGTGCGCAGCCCTGCGGGAAGCGCCGCGCCTTCCCCTGTCTCAGCCAAAGGCGCAAGATGCAGCACGTCGCCAGCGCGTAGCGCCCGTCCGCCGTGGCCGCCAAACTGGCCGAGGGTAAAGGTGCTTTTACTGCCCAAATAATCCGGTACCTGAATACCGCCGCGCAGGCAGAGATAGCTTCTGACGCCTGGTCCGTTTATTGCCCCCAGCCTGAGGGTCGCCCCCGCCGGAATAGTGAATACGCAGTTCATGTCCTGCCCGGCGCCATCGAGCGTGACGGCGAGCGGCGCGCCGCAGACCACCGCCTGTACGGCGGTATTAAATTTCAGGGTGGGTCCGCTAAGGGTGATCTCCAGCGCGGCGTCGCCCTCGGCATTGCCCAGCAGACGGTTGCCCAGGCGCAGCGCCCGGTCATCCATCGGGCCCGAGGGCGGGACGCCCACCGCCCAGTACCCCAGACGTCCCGGATAGTCCTGGACGCTGGTCTGGGTGCCGGCGCTCAGAACCTCCACGGTATCGGCCCGGTAGCGCAATTGCTCCAGGCAGCGGGTCCAGGGTTCTCCGGCGGTAAACGGCGCAAAGCCGAGGATCTGCTGCAGGTATAAGCGGTTGGTTTCGACGCCATACAGGCGGGTCTCCGCCAGGGCCTGCGCCAGGCCGGCGATTGCCTCATCGCGGCTGGGGCGCCAGACGATAGCTTTCGCCAGCAAGGGGTCGAAAAACGGCGGCACCTCACACCCGGCCTCCACCCAGCGGTCGATGCGCAGGGTGGCGCCGTCCGCCGGTGGAAACCAGACGTCGGTTAACAGTCCAGGCGAAGGCTGAAACTGGCGGCCAGGATCTTCGGCGTAAATTCGCGCCTGAATGGCATGGCCCCGGGGCTGTAGCCCGGCGGCCAGCTCGCTCAGCGGCGGTAAATCCCCTGCGGCCAGGGCGATCATCCAGCGCACCAGATCCACGCCCCACACCTGCTCTGTGACGCCGTGCTCCACCTGCAGACGGGTATTGACCTCAAGGAAATAGAAGCGCTGCGCCGCGCTGTCGTAGACAAACTCCACCGTCCCGGCGCTGCGGTAGTTCACCGCTTTCCCGAGAGCAATGGCCGCGCTACACAGCGCCTGCGCCATCCCATCCGGCAAATTCGGCGCCGGGGTCTCTTCAATCACTTTCTGGTTACGCCGCTGCAGCGAGCAGTCGCGCACGCCGAGGGCGATAACCTCCCCCTCACCGTCGCCGAAGATCTGCACCTCCAGGTGACGGGCGCGTTCGATATATTTTTCGAGAAACACCCCGGCGTCGCTGAAGTTGTTTTGCCCCAGCCGCTGCACCGTGGCAAAGGCCTCGCTCAGTTCGCGGGCGTCGCGGCAGACGCGCATGCCAATCCCCCCGCCGCCAGCCGTGCTCTTGAGCATCACCGGGTAGCCCACCGCCTCAGCCGCCCGGCAGGCTTCCTCGCTGTCGGCCAGCAGTTCACTGCCTTCCAGCAGCGGCACGCCCTCCGCCTTCGCCAGCGCGCGAGCGGTATGTTTCAGGCCGAAGGTACGCAGCTGTTGCGGGGTCGGGCCAACAAACGCCAGTCCCGCCGCCTCACAGGCTTCGGCGAAGGCGGCGTTTTCCGACAGAAAGCCGTAGCCGGGATGGATGGCGCGGGCGCCGCTCTGCAGCGCGGCGGCAATGATCTTCTCTACCACCAGATAAGTTTGCGCTGCCGGGCCCTCGCCAAGGCTGAGTGCTTCATCCGCTTCGCGGACGTGCAGACTGCTCAGGTCGGCTTCGGCGTAAACGGCAACCCCCTTCACCTGCATGGCGCGCAGGGTACGTAAAATGCGGCAGGCTATCGCCCCGCGGTTGGCAATCAGTAAGGTATCAAACATAAGCGGAACTCACAGCGTAGCGGGTCGTCCCGCAACAATTCGTCTTTCCCTGAGGTCGTCCCCGGGGGAACCGGCGCTTAAACGTGGCGCGTCGGCGTGTGATTCAGGCGGTCGGCGCGAACGGCGAACAGCCGAAAGGCCAGCAAACGCCAGCGCTGCCAGCGGGTCAGTTCCATACCAGCACCTCGGCGGGGGTCGGGTTCCAGCCATTGCAGGGATTGTTGAGCTGCGGACAGTTGGAGATCAGCACCATGGCGTTACACTCCGCGCGCAGTTCAACGTATTTTCCTGCCGCCGAGATGCCGTCCGCAAAGGTCAGACCGCCCTCCGGCGTCACCGGCACGTTCATAAAGAAGTTAATGTTGGCGCCGATATCGCGCTTATGCAGGCGGTCATCGTGCAGACAGGCGCAGAGAAAATTGTCCCGGCAGCTGTGCATATAGCGCTTGTCGAGGGCGTAGCGCACGGTGTTGCTCTCCTGGGCGCAAGCGCCGCCGAGGGTATCGTGCCGCCCGCAGGTATCGGCCACGATGGTCATCAGCGGATGGCCGAGGTTGGAATAGAGCACGCTGCCGGCGGTCAGGTAGGCGTTCCCCTGGCGACGCAGCGTGCGCTGCGCATCGTAGCGCTCGCGCGGGTTGTCGGCGTTGTAAAACAGGGTATCAATCGCCTGATTGCCTTCGAGATCGAGCAGGCGCAGGGTTTGCCCTTTTTTAACCTCAAACAGCCAGGGTTCCCCGGCCGGGATCACATGGCGATAGACGGCCTCTTCCGGGCGTCGGTTACTGGTGATAACGGTCATGAACGCCTCCTTACAGGGCAAAAAGTTGGGTATTACGGAACGCGCGCTGATTCTCATCGCGGGTCAGGAGCGCCTGGATGGCCGCGTCCTCATCGTCGGCCTGATACCAGCTCAGCTGCACCGGACGGGGGGCATATTCTGTGGCCGGATCCTGGGGATGCGGCAGCGCGGTGAGCACCAGCAGGACGTCCATCGGGGCAAACAGCTCAACGTAATCCCCGGCGCGACTGTTGCCGGCAACAAACTGGAAACGGCCCTCGTCATCGACGGTGACTTTGCTGAAGAAGTTGACCACCATCAGCAGATCTTCCAGGCCGAGATCCCATTTGCCCATCTCCACCAGCAGGTTATCGACGCCGTTGCGGTAGAAGCCATTACGTAATTCCTGGTAGCGTCCGGCGCCATATTTGTCATGTGTCTCTTCGTCGTTAAGGACCCCGCCGAACGGGTCGTGCCAGCCGCAGCTGTCGGCGACGATCCCGGCCAGCACTCGGCCCATGTCGGAGTAGAAACAGTGTCCGGCGGTCAGGCGCGCAGTATGCTGGCCCTTGAGGGTATCCGGCAGGTTCAGACGCTCACTTTTCTCATGGGGGTTGAGCATCATCATGCTGACGTTCGCCCCGCCGTCGATATCAGTCAGGCGCAGGATCTGCCCTTTGCGCAAAATCAGCGAGGTATGCGCCCCGCCGGGAAGCCGCTCTTCGCGCAGGCTGGGAGTGGCGTGAAAAAGTACGGTCATCAATTTATCTCCTTAATGCGTAAACGTTGGTGTCACTACCGGTCGCCAGCTGCGCCATCCGCGCCTCATTGAGCGGGATATCGTAGGTAATGCGCGCTCCCCAGGCGTTAGGCGCCTGCGGATCGATGCGCACTTTGTCGAACACCAGCAGCCGGGTGCCCAGGTTGAAGCCTTCGGCCAGATCGTGGGTGACCATAAACACCGTCATGCGCGTTTCGCTCCACAGCTGGAGCAGCAGCGCATGCATATCTTTGCGAATGCCGGGATCCAGCGCGCCGAAGGGCTCATCGAGCAGCAGCACCCGCGGCTGCATCACGAACGCCTGGGCGATGGCCAGCCGCTGTTGCATCCCCCCGGACAACTGCGCCGGATATTTATCCAGAGCGTGCCCCAGCCCCACTTTCTCCAGCATGTGCTGGGCCTGTTGCCGGGCCTCGCGTTTTCTGCCGCCAAACAGGCGCCCCAGCAGCGGGGACGCCGGCAGCTCCAGGCCGATGGCGACGTTATCCAGCACGTTGAGATGCGGAAACACCGAATAGCGCTGGAAGACCACGCCGCGGCTGCGATCCGGCTCCGCCGCCAGCGGCTGGCCATCGAGCAGGATGTCGCCACGGGTCGGTTTTTCCTGACCGAGCAGCAGGCGTAAAAAGGTCGATTTACCACAACCGGACGCGCCGACCATCGAGCAAAACTCGCCCTCTTTCACCTGCAGATTGATGCGCTCCAGCACCACGTGATCCCCGTACTCCTGCCAGATGTTTTTGATGTCGATAAAACTCATCCCCGGCCTCCTTCCGCCCACGGGAAACAGGCTTTGTGCAGCTGGCGCAGCGCCAGATCCATCAGCCATGCCAGCAAGGTGATCCAGATGACATAGGGAATAATCACGTCCATCGCCATATAGCGCCGCACCAGGAAAATGCGGTACCCCAGCCCGGCGGTAGCGGAGATGGCCTCAGCGGAGATCAAGAACAGCCATGCCGAGCCCAGCAGCAGGCGCAGAGAGGTGATCAGCCGCGACAGCAGCTGGGGAAGCACTACCCGCAGTACCAGGGTCCAGCTATTGGCGCCGAGGGTCTGCGCCTTAATAAACAGCTCCGCCGGGATCTCCTTCGCCCGCTGCTCCAGGTCGCGCGCCAGCATTGGCGTAATGCCGATGACGATCAGCATCACTTTCGACAGCTCATCGAGGCCGAAGACGATAAACAGCACCGGCAGGATCGCCAGCGGCGGGATCATTGACACCACCGTCAACAGCGGCGACAGCGCCGCGCGGTACATCGGGAAGACGCCGGCGGCGATGCCGATACCGAGGCCGATCAGCGACGAGACGGCCAGGCCCGTCAACAGACGGCTCAGGCTGATCAGCGTATCGGCCCACAGCAGATACTCACCGCTGCGTTTGTCCGGGGTGAACGCCATCCGGTCAATGGCTGCCACCATCTGCGACAGGCCTGGCAGCAACTTGTCCTGCGGATTGGCTTCCAGCCGCACCGCCGATCCAATAAACCAGGCAGCGATCAGCACGACAAAAGGCAGCAGCATCAGCGTCAGGCGCATCCCCTTTTGGGGATAACGGTTAATGTGGCGCATGGCGTGGTCTCCCGGCGATAATCATTACAGCTGGCCCGCGGCGGCCAGCTTCAGGTAGCTGTCGTCAAAGCGCAGTTTGCGGTTGGCGGCATCGCCGAGGGTGACATTTCCCGGGAAGGTCATACCGATAAAGTCCGCGCTCTGCGCCCCTTCACCCAGCAGGCCTTTATCGAACGAGAACTGCGCCACTCGCTGCATCGTTTTCGCCAGATCCGGCGAGGAGATAAACGCCAGGGTGTCGGCAGGCGTCCAAAACAGATGGGTTGTTTTCAGCTGTGCCTGGTAGCCAGCAAGATCGGTGCCGGAGTCGGCGGCCATGGCGCTCAACGCCTGGCTATCCCCGGCCTTCATTTTGGCCATCATTTCAAACCACGCGCCGGTCAGGGCTTTGCCCAGCGCGGGGTTATCTTTCAGGGTCTGGGTATTCACCACCATCATGTCGATAAGCTCGCCCGGCACCTGTGAGGAGCTAAACACTTCGCTGGTTTGTGGGGTCTTTTTGATAACCGACAGCTGTGGATTCCAGGCCACCGCCGCCCGCACGCCGCTGGTGCCGAAGGCCGAGACGATATCGGCATCCGAGGTATTCACCACCTTGACGTCTTTTTCCTGCAGCCCGGCTTTTTCCAGGCCGCGCACCAGCAGATAGTGGGATACCGACAGCTCCGGGAGATACACCGACATCCCTTTCAGGTTGCTGAGCTTTTTATCCGCCCCTTTCAGGACCACCCCGTCGTTACCGTCGGAGTAGCTGCCGGTGATCAGCGCTGTGCTGTCGACACCGCCCGCCGCCGGGATCGTCAACGCGTCCATGTTGGTCATCGTGCAGCCGTCAAACTGCCCGGCGGTGTACTGGTTGATGGATTCGATGTAATCGTTGAGCTGGACGATATTGATCTTGATGCCGTATTTGCTGGCCCATTTATCAATGATCTTTTCGTTACTGATGGTTCCCCAGGGCATCCAGCCGGCGTAGATGGTCCAGCAGACGTTGAACTCTTTTTTGACGGCGGCAAACGACGGGACGCTGGTCAGCAGCGTCAGCGACAGGACAAGTGAGCGGAGGAGCGGCGATGTTTTCATGGTGGACCTCTGGTTAGCACGAGAAACGGAGCAGCGCGACACCCAACGGTGCTGCTGTCTCCCGGGCTTTTATCCCGCCGTGTAACCTCGCCGAGGTCGCCAGCTCTCGGACCAGACGTTCACCGCGGTGAACCGGAACCCTAGCCAGCTATTGTGTGATCTGAATTGTCTGTTGCGCTGCTTTCTGCCGATGTTGTTGCAAGCGCCATGCCAGGAGCCAGAGGCCGCTCACAGCCGCGTTTCGCCGCCAGCGGACGCATCGATTCCCAAAAATGGGGAGTGATGTTGGGGCATTGCATGGCTTTGGTGCAGGAAAACGCTGAGTGCATGCGCCGACATTCTGCGGATTTGCCACGAACGTTTCCCACGCACCGCGATGACCCATTTGCACCGCTTCAGTGCCGCCCATTCACCATGTCGCATCCCGTCAGTTACCACCTCATTACATTAACCTGCTGAATATAAATGATTATTTTATATGGCACGTTTAATGCTGTGCGCTTGTATACCGCGATGTGGACAAGATCGTATGCCGTATGGCCACAACACGTCGTCACTCTGCGGTCGCCACCTTCCCCTTTCCGTGAGGCATCCAGGGTGGATGCGTTTCACGGAAGCCTGCTTACTGAAAACGGAGAACAACATGACGACACTCAGCGAACCGTTGGTTACCCCGAAATATGGCAAATGGCGCCAGCTGGTGCTGGGCTTGATCTGTATGGCCGCCATTTCCAGTCCGCAATATGTCTGGACGCTGCTGACAAAACCTCTGGCCGCCAAGCTTGGCGTGGGTTTGCCAGAATTGCAGGTCACCTTCTCCCTGCTGATCATCCTGCAGACCTTCTTTTCCCCTTTTCAGGGGCGGTTAGTGGAAAAGTTTGGTCCACGGCGGCTGATCGCTATTGGCACGGTGATGGCGGGAATGAGCTGGGTGCTTTCCGCGCAGGTGAATGGCCTGGCAACGCTCTGGCTGGTTTATGGCTGCATGGGCGGCCTCGGGACCGGGATCGTCTACATCGGCGTTGTCGGCCTGATGGTCAAATGGTTCCCACAGCAGCGGGGATTTGCCGCCGGCTCGGTGGCGGCGGGCTACGGGATGGGGGCCATCATAACCACCTTCCCCATCTCCCTGTCGCTGACCACTAACGGCCTTGAACACACGATGACGACTTTCGGGATCCTTTTCGCCCTCGTCGGCTTCCTCGCCAGTCAGGGGCTGAAGCTGCCGCCGCCCGCTGTCTCCCAGCCCGTCAGTCAGACGGTGGCGCAGAGCAGCAGATCGTTTACTTCCCGGGAAATGCTGCGCCAGCCGCTGTTCTGGCTGATGTTCGCCATGATGGCGATGATGTCGACTTCCGGGCTGATGGTCACTTCGCAGATGGCGGTGTTCGCCGAGGATTTCGGCATTAGCCAGGCGGTGGTGTTTGGCATGGCGGCGCTGCCGCTGGCGTTAACGATAGACCGCTTTACTAACGGCTTAACCCGGCCGCTGTTTGGCTTTATTTCCGACCGCTTCGGCCGCGAGCAAACCATGTTTATCGCCTTTGCGCTGGAAGGCGTGGCGATGATGCTCTGGCTGGCGTGCCGGGAAGATCCGCTGCTGTTTGTCCTGCTCTCCGGGGTGGTGTTCTTTGGCTGGGGGGAGATCTTCTCTCTCTTCCCGTCGACACTCACCGATACGTTCGGCAGCGAGCATGCCGCCACCAACTATGGCTGGCTGTATATTTCTCAGGGCATCGGGTCAATTTTTGGCGGTCCGCTGGCGGCACTGCTCTATCAGTACACCCACGGCTGGCATGTGGTCTTCAGCTGCGCTATTGGTCTTGATTTTGTCACCGCCGCCCTCGCGCTGTGGGTGCTAAAACCGTGGCGCGCGCGCTTTATCCGCCAGCACAGCTAACTGCAGCGCTGACAGAAGTGACGGCTCGCCCGTCACTTCACGGATATTCGCTGCGCAGCAGCGCGTACAGGTACTCATCGCCCCACTCGCCTTTAAAAAAGATATTCTGCCGGTAATGCGCCTCGCGACGAAAGCCCAGCCCTTCCAGGAGTTTGATCGCGCCGGAATTGCGGGTATCTACCACGGCTATCAGCCGATGATGGGCTAACTGTTCAAAGAGTAAGGCCATCACCGCCTGAATGGCTTCTCTGGCATAACCCTGGTGCTGATATGCCGGGGAAAAGGTCATCCCCAGCTCGGCCTGTCTGCCCTGATCGAAAAAATGGATCCCCACATCTCCCGCCAGCGCACCGTTGGCCTGGATCTCTACGGCAAGCTGGAACCAGCTCTCATCCTCAGCAAAGGCCAGCGAACGCTGTTGTTCATAGAAGGCTCTCGCCTCTGTCATACCATATTGGGTCCAGCTCTGAAAACGGGCCACCTCCGGCAGATTGCGATAATGGCTGAAAGACGGCAGATCTTCCGTTCTGAACCGGCGCAGCAGCAGCCGGGGCGTGGTCAGGGGTAACATCATCTCTTCTCTTCTTCTTAATGAGACAGGCAATCGCGGGGCCATCTTAACCTGCTAGCCTCAACCCAGCCATCGCACTTCCTTGTCAATTTAATATAAAGTTAAATTTCGATATTAAAATTTCACAAACCGATAAAACATTACAATAACAAATACGAAAAACAGGGGAACAAGCCAGAGAGGCGTCTTTGGAAAAAAGAGCCCTTGCGCCACGGCGAAGAGGATGGTCAATACAGCTGGGCCATAATATGAAATTAACGACCTGAATATTCTTCGCAGCAATCTTTTAATAAAATTCATCATAGTTATCGGATCATCCTGGTAATGATGTCTGTAATACCCTCATTCGATGCCTGTCCTGCTGTAACCGTCTCAGACTTCAGAAATAATGGATATCAGAAAGTACATCATTCACAGCTTATGTGTATAAAGGTCCGAATAATACGCCGGTTCGGAAACATTAGGACATGACTTGTGCAAGTCTACGCAATCTTGTTTTTATTGAGGAAACCGACGCCGCTTAAACCGCGGCTGATTTACTTTTTGCCCGTCTGGCGGCAAGATCCGGCATAATGCACCGCTGTCGCAGGACGGCCGTGTCACCGGCAGTCGTGACAGCGAACCATTCGACAGGAAAACGCATGAAGCCAAAACAAGCGGACATTCTCCGCCACGCCAGCGCGCTGTTTAATCGCGAAGGATATCAGTCGCCCAGCATCGAGCGGATTGCTGAACATGCCGGCATCTCCAAAATGACCTTCTACCGCTATTACGCCGATAAAGAGGCGCTCATTCTGGCTATCCTCAAGCAGAAAGAGAGCGAATTTATGCAGGATTTGGCGCAGATCACGGCGGATAAAGCCACCGCGCGGGAAAAGCTGTTTGCCGTGTTCGACTACTACCATCGCTGGTTTACCTGCGACACGTTCCACGGCTGCATGTTTACCCGCGCGCTGTTTGAATATGGCGCGTCATCGCCGGCGATCCGGGAGCAGTGCTCCCGATTCAAGTCGCTTCTCTGGCAGTTCTTCCGCGATATCCTCCTGCAGGTGTTAAAACCGGAACCTGCCGAGCGGGTCGCCATGATGATGGTGATGCTCATCGATGGCGCTATCGCCGCTCAGCAGGCCGAGTCCGCCGAATGCCGGGAGATCCCACCGGGGATCACCGCCTGGAGCGCAGCCAAAGCGCTTATTTACTCAGAAGGCGGTACGCTGTGAGATGATGCGCTGCCGTCCAGCGACTGCAGGGCCGCCAGCAGGCAATCATAGTAATCGTTGCAGGTTTGCAGGCGCAGCGCGGCGCCAAAGTAGACCTCCTCCATCGCCGCCGGATGTTTTTTGCCAATCGGCACAATCACATTGTTTAGCCAGCCGTCCGCATGACCGATATCGACGGTGATATGTTCGGCATAGTAATGTACGTCGCGATCGGAAAGCCCAATCCGCCGGCAGCCCGCCACCAGCTTTTCATACTGCGGTGGGTCGAGCAGCTCGGTCATCGCCATGACCCCCAGCGATTTGTAATAATGCTGACGGTTTACGCCGCCCAGCATAAAGGCGTTATACCCGGCCAGACCCTGCCAGTCGTACAAATGGGCAAAATGATTGTCCGGCAACGCGATATTCCGCCGCTTCAGTAAATCCTTATACAGATTGACGTGGGTGATCTCAGTGCTGCCCTGACCTATCTCATCCCACAGATTTTGCGCAATCTCGGCGCGGGTTTCCGGCAGCGAACCGACCAGCCCCATCGCCACAAGATCGAAGAACAGCAGATTCAGCGCGCTGTCGCTTTTGAAGAAATAGTCGATCTGCGCCGCGGAGGCCTCGCTGGCAAGGAAATCGAACAGCGGATGATGAGACGCCGGGTGCTGCTGGCATAAGGCGCGCAGTTCGTCGACGATATTGCCGGCGTTAAGCACCGGTCTCTGGCGGTGGAAACGTTTGCTTTCCGCCCGCAGCCACTCAGACTCAATGTAGTTTCTGATCCCGGAGAGCAGCGGATGAAACTGATTAGCTGCCGCTGGCGAGAGCGGGTCGGCAAGCCAGGACTGATAGAGGATGAACAACCCATGGTGAGCGCGCTTTTTGGCCTGTGGATCGTCAGCGGAGAAGGCGCGGATGCAGGTATTCTCAGTCAGATGCCAGGCTCTGTCGGCCACCAGCGGGTTGGCCGTCAGCTTCAGCGACAGCGCGTTGCTGTGCAGAAGCTGGTCAATTAACTCATCCAGTGTCAGCCTGGCCATCACCGCGGTCTGGTCACTACCAATGACCCCATTTTCTGTGTTACGCATGGATTTGTCCCTGTTAAATGCATGGCAAATATACGGTATAGTACCGTTCGCAACGCGGCAACGAAAATTTAGGAATAACAAATATCATATTGTAAAATAACTACTTTTAATAAATAAAACAAAAGACCACTATAAAAATATTGATATTATAAAATTATTAAAGTTACCATCTAGTACAGTGATAAGCGACGCAAGGAATCAGCATGCCCTATCTGTTACTGACGCTGGCCGCCCTGTTCTGGGGGGGAAATTACGTGGTCGGTCACGTGCTGGTTCAGGGCGTGGATCCGATCCTGATGACCGAAGCGCGATGGGCGTTGACGGCGCTGCTGCTGGGCCTGCTCTACCGCCGGCAGATCGCCGCCAGCCGCCACCTGCTGCGGGAAAACGCGCCGGCGGTGCTGGTGCTAACGCTCTGTGGCCAGGTCAGCTTCCCGCTCACGCTCTATATTGGCCTGCAAACCACCTCCGCCCTCAACGCCGCCATCTATATGTCCGCCACGCCAAGCATGGTGCTGCTGATTAACCGGCTGATTTTTCGTGACCCGGTATCGGCCCGCAACTGGCTGGGGGTCATCTTCAGCACCCTTGGCGTGATGATCCTGTTATTCCAGGGGAACCCACTGCATGCCACCTCGCTGCATACCTTTTCCGTCGGCGATCTGTGGGCCATGGGGTCGGCGCTGAGCTGGGCGCTCTACTGCTCGCTATTACGTCTGAAGGACCGCCGGATCCCGGCGAATGGCTTTGTCGCCGTCAGCTCGCTGCTCGGCGCCCTGATCCTGCTGCCCATCGTCATCTTCTGGCTGATGCGCCACCCGGCGCAGGACTGGGCCGCCTGGCGCGAGCCGTTTTTCCTCAGCGGCCTGGCGTATCTGGTGATTTTCCCGTCGTGGCTGGCCTATCTGTTCTGGAACAAAGGTATCGCCGCAATTGGCGCCACCCGGGGAGAAATTTACACCCATATCATCCCGCTCTCCGGCGGGGTGTTGAGCATCCTCTTCCTGCATACCCAGCCGCATGCCTGGCATCTGTTCAGCGCCCTGTTTATCATGGTGGGGATTGGGATCTGCTCGCTGGAGAAACGCCAGGCGGCGGCAATTCGTCTGCGCGGCTAACGTACGCTGCCGGGCGCCTGACGACGCCCGGCAGCAGAAGTTAACGGCTGGTGGAGAGCGGCTGGCGATGTCCCGCTCCTGCGGGCTGGATCACCCGTCCCTCGCGACCAAAGAAGGTCAGGACGGTAATGACAATCGCCACCGTACCGGCCACCAGGGCCATCGCCAGACCGTAGTTATGTCCATGATGCTGGGCGATTGACGCCTGGAGAGTGGCATTCACCGAAGCCAGCAGATTACCCAGCTGATAGACGAAGCCAGGCAGCACCGCCCGGGTGTTGGCCGGGACCAGTTCATTGAGCCAGGTGGGGATCACTCCCCAGGCCCCCTGCACCATAAACTGCATCAGAAACGCCCCCGCCCCCAGCGCCAGCGAGCCGCTGGCGAAAGCCCACAGTGGAATGACCGGCAGCGCCAGCAGGGCGGCGATCATAATCGCTTTGCGTCGGCCAATCTTCTCCGACAGCGAACCGAAGAATACGCCACCCATAATCGAGGCGATGTTGTAGCAGACCGCGATGATGCTGACCGTTTTAGGCTCGAAGCCGTGCTGGACTTTCAAAAAGACCGGGTAGAGATCCTGCGTCCCGTGGGAGAAAAAGTTGAATGCCGCCATCAGCACCACCAGGTACAGGCACAGCTTCCAGTGACTACGCAGTACCGGCAGCAGCGCCGTGCTCGCTTTACTTTGCCGGGCCGCCAGCCAAACCGGGGACTCCTCGACGCAGAAATAGATAAACGGCAGCAGCAGCACCGGCGCGGCGCCAATCACAAACATCCCGCGCCAGCCGAGTTGTTCAAACAGCAGGCCGTAGGCGACGGCCGCCAGCAAATAGCCGAAGGGATATCCCGCCTGGAACAGGCCGGACATCAGGCCACGCGAGCGGTCGGGGATCGTCTCCATCGCCAGCGACGAGGCCACGCCCCAGATCCCGCCCATCGCCACGCCATACAGCACCCGCAGCAGAAAAAACAGCAGCAACGACGGCGCGGCGGCGGAGAGCAGCTCAAAGGCGGAGAAGAAGACGATATTCAGCATCAGAATGGGTTTGCGGCCATACTTTTCCGCCGCCCTGCCGAAAATCAGCGCGCCTATCGGCCGCACGGCCAGGGTAAGCAGAATCGCCAGGGTGACCTCTTCAAGGTCGACGTGAAACGAGTGGGCGATATCGCTCAGTAAAAAGACCAACAGAAAGAAATCGAAAGCATCGAGCGTCCAGCTTAAAAAACTGGCAATCGCCGCGTTGCGCTGTCGTGAAGTCCAGCCATGCATCTTGTCATCCCTATCCCGACGGCGTTGCCGGGAGCTTGCGCGGCGTCCGGCAGAGCAAGCTGGTGTCACCGCTTATGTAAATTGTTTGTATAGAAAGTTGCTCTTTTGTTAATTACACCCTTTTTCCGGCCGTCGGCAAGTTTATTAGCCTGCTAATTTGTTTCAAATTGCGTGTAACGGCCCACCGGATCGGCAATTTTCGACCAGAATTAAGGACAGGCTGGCGACAGTGAACCGCTGTCCATGCCGCATCCGCCCACAGGAAGGGAGAGAATCATGAAGAGAGTTGCCATCGTCGGCGTGGGGCCGACGGGGATTTACACGTTCTATGAACTGGTGAAGCGTGGCGAGCCGCTGGGGATCACCCTGTTTGAAAAAGAGGCGCAGGCCGGGGTGGGTATGCCCTACAGTGACGATAATACGGCGGCGCAAATGCTGGCTAACATCGCCAGCATTGAGATCCCCCCTATCGACCTGACCTATCTGCAATGGCTGCAGCAGCACAGCGACGCCTGGCTGGCGGCGCGCGGCCTCGAGCGGCACACGCTGCATGAGCGCCAGTTCCTGCCGCGAGTGATCCTCGGCGAGTACTATCGCGACCGTTTTCTGTATCTCACAGAGCGGGCCCGGGACGCCGGCTTCATCGTTAGCGTTTGTGAATCCTGTGAAGTGACGGATATTGCCGTCCAGCCCGCCGGGATCGCCATCCACACTGATAGCGCGGCAGAACCGGTTATCGTCGACCTGGTGGCGATTGCCACCGGCCATCTGTGGCCTGAGGAAGAGCGCGCCAGTCGACAGTATTTCCCCAGCCCGTGGACCGGACTGATGGACGTCCGGATCGCGCCCTGTCGGGTCGGGATCCTCGGGACCTCTTTAAGCGCCATTGATGCCGCCATCGCCGTGGTGGCCCAGCATGGTGTTTTCCATACTGAGAACGACAAAACGACCCATTTTACCCTCCATCCTGGCAGCGAGGCGCTGGAGATCACCCTGCTGTCGCGCAATGGGGTGCTCCCGGAAGCCGATTTTTACTGTCCGATCCCATGGGAGCCGCTGGAGATCGCCACCCCTGCCGCCCTTGAGGCTGCCGTCGCGCAGGGCAGTGACGGGCTACTGGATCGGGTATTCGAGCTGGTCGTGCAGGAGCTGGAATATGCCGCCCCGGCCTGGTGCGAGGCGACGGGGCTGCGCCAGCTAACGCCTGACAGCATCGCCGAGGCCTGGTTTGCCGACCGTCTCACCCATGACCCGTTCCAGTGGGCGCAACGCAATCTGCAGGAGGTGGAGCGCAATAAACGCGAACACCACACGGTGCCCTGGCGCTATGCCATTCTCCGCCTGCACGAGGCGATTGAAAGCGTGGTGCCGGAACTCAACGACGAGGACAGCCGCCGCTTCCGGCGCGGGCTCGCCCGGGTGTTTATCGATAACTATGCCGCCATCCCGCCGGAATCCATTCGCCGGCTGCTGGCCCTGCACCAGGCCGGTATTCTGCGTATTGTGGCGCTCGGCGAGGATTATGACCTGCAGCGCGAGTCTCACCGAACGCTGATTGTCCATCATCAGCAGCGCTGTGAATTCGATGTGTTTATCGATGCCCGCGGGCAACAAGCATTGAAAACCCGGGACCTGCCCTTCCCATCGCTGCGCAAGCAGCTGCTGGCCTGCGGCGACGACATTCCGGACGTCGGCGATGACTACACGCTGCAGGCGCCCGAGACGCTGCGCGGCCGGGTCGCTTTCGGCGCCCTTCCCTGGCTGATGCACGATCGTCCCTTTGTGCAGGGGCTGACGGCCAGCGCCGAGATTGGCAGCGCGATGGCCCGTGCCGTGTCGCAGCAGGCAACGGGCCGCCGGCGCCGCCTGTGGTTTATCGAATAGCGGGCTGCTTAAACGCAATATCCGAATAAAGAAGGGTAAACAGGCGTGCTATAAACAGTGACTGTTCGCCCCCATGCAAGACCCTGTCTAACTTTTACGAGGTACTCATGAGCCATCTTTTTAGCGCGACGCGTATTGGTCAGCTGGCGCTGGATAACCGCATCGTTATTGCCCCCATGTGCCAGTACTCTGCCGACGAGGGTAAAGCCACCTCCTGGCACCGGATCCATCTTGGTCAGCTGGCTTTCTCCGGCGCTGGCCTGTTAATTCTGGAAGCCACGGCGGTAGAGCCAGCGGGACGTATCTCGCCGGGGGATCTGGGTTTGTGGGATGATGAAACCGAAAACGCGCTGCGCGCGGTGGTAGAGGATATTCGGGCCTGGTCGCCGATCCGCCTGGGGATCCAGCTGGGGCACGCCGGACGCAAAGCCTCCTGCGCGGCCCCGTGGCAGGGTGGTCATCAGCTGGCCCTTAATGAGGGTGGCTGGCAAACCGTTGCCCCCTCCGCCGTGGCGTTTCACGATGGCGACCGCGCCCCCGCCGAGCTGAGCCTTGCCGATATGGCGCGCATCAAAGCGGCGTTTGTCGCCAGCGCGTTGCGCGCCCAGCGTCTGGGCTTTGAGCTGATTGAACTGCACGCCGCCCACGGCTATCTGCTGCACCAGTTTCTCTCGCCGCTCAGCAATCAGCGCCGAGATGAGTACGGCGGTTCTCTGGAAAACCGTCTGCGCTATCCGCTGGAAGTGTTTAACGCGATCCGCGAGGCGGTGGGCAACACCATGGCGGTGGGCGTCAGGCTGTCGGCTACCGACTGGGTCGATGGCGGCTGGGACTGCGAGCAGTCCATTCAGTTTAGCCAGCAGCTGGAAGCGCTGGGCAGCGACTATATTCACGTCTCCAGCGGCGGCTTGTCGCCGCAGCAGTCGATCACCGTCGGACCGGGTTATCAGTTGCCATTCGCCCACGACATTCGCCAGCAGGTTGCCATCCCGGTGATTGGCGTGGGGCTGATCACCGATCCGCAGCAGGCGGAAGCGGCGCTGGAGGATGGCGATGCCGACCTGATCGCCCTCGCCCGCGCGGTACTCTACGATCCGCACTGGCCGTGGCACGCCGCCGCCAGCCTCGGCGCCCAGGTTCGCGTCCCTTCGCAGTACCTGCGCTCCGAGCCACACGGCCTGAAAGGCACCCTGCTGCCAAACCGTTGAACCCGCAGCGCGCATAAAAAAGGGGTATCGTAAGATACCCCTGAGCAGGATGTTATTGCGGTCCACGTGCCGGGCGACGACGACGCCTTGCCCGGCCTACACAAGGGTGATGCCCGGTCATTGCGCAGCCAACCCACCCCCTGCGTAGGCCCGCGCAAGCGCAGCGCCGCCGGGCAATCTATCAGGCTCCGCTCCCTATATTTCCTGGCGCGGGTGAGGCAAACAGCGCAGGTTACTGCTGGGCGGGCGGTGGCGTGGTGTGCTGTTTGTCCGCCGCGATACTGTCCTGGATGGCCTTGGTTTTGCTCGCCGCCTCCGCCGAGAGCTGATTGGCGTCGCCGATGGCATTGTCTTTGATTTGACCCGCCTCTTTGACTATGCGGTCACTTTCCTGCTTTGCGTTCTGCTTCACGGCATCGGCCTGGGCTTTCGCCTGCTGGGCGATGGCATCCGCTTTCTTGTCCGCCTCCGCCTTGATGGCGCTGGCCTGATCCTTCAGGCGGTCGGCCTCGGCGTCGGCCTGGCTTTTCAGCGTATCGATTTGCTTATCCGCATCCTGTTTAATCGCCTGCGCTTTGTCCGCCGCGGCATCCTTCATCTGCTCCGCATTATCTTTGGCCTTATCCAGTTTGTTATCCACTTTCGACGCATCGTCGCAGCCAAACAGGGTCAGACACAGGGCGGAAGCAAGTAGTGTTTTATTCCAGAGTTTCATCAGCATTCCCTTACAGGTTAAGTCGTTATCCAGCTTTGTGATTCATTGCTTAATAGCATTCACATTTTATATATAATCGCTCAGTCGGCAGAGTCAAGCCGACACCGATCGATCCAGCGTCGCTACCAGCCCCTGCAACCAGTCGGCAAAGACCCGCACCTTATGCGACAGATGCCGGTGCGGATAGAGCAGCGACAACGGTCGACGCGGCGCCGGAAAGTCCGGCAAAATTTCCACCAGTTGCCCGCTGTCGATATAAGGTTGCAAAAAGAATCGCATCCCCTGCAGCATCCCCAGCCCCGCCAGCCCGGCGGCAGTAAATACTTCAGAGTTGTCCAGCACCAGTTTACCGGGGATGGCGATCTGCCTGATGCCCTCCGGGGTCTGGAATCGCCAGGGCATAATCTGCCGGCTGCTGCTGTTCACCCAGTTCACCGCCAGATGCGACTGCAGGTCCTCCAGCGTCGCGGGCACCCCATAGCGCGCCAGATAGCCCGGACTGGCGCAGGTGGTTAACGCCACCTCCCCCAGCGAACGCGCCACATAGTCGCCATCCTCAAGATCCCCCACCCGCAGCAGGCAATCCAGACCATCGCGCAGCATATCCCGGCGTACGTCGGAGCTGCTGAGGACAATCTCCACCTCCGGATGGGCCTGATAAAAATCCGGCAGATGCGGGATCACCAGCAGCCGGGCAAAGGCGATCGGCATATCAACGCGCAGCTGACCGCGGATCGGCCGGTCCGGCGCGAACGACTCCAGCAGATCGTCGGCCTGGGAGAGCAACGGTTTGCTGCGACGATAAAACTCTTCCCCCTCCGGCGTAAGATACAGACGCCGGGTGGTGCGCTGCAGCAGCCGGACCCCGCTCTCCTGCTCCAGCTGCTGCAGCGCTTTGGTCACCGCCGGTCGGTGGATCTGCAAATTTTCAGCCGCCTGGGCAAAGCTGCCGGCATCGACGATTTCAATAAAAATTTTAATATTTTCAAACAGATTCATTTGCATGATGGCCCGCCTCCCACCTCTTCATCGGCTCACATTATTACTAATTTAATAATAGTGATGAAAGTTTTTGCTCATTTTTAAAACAATAAAGGCGCCTACACTGCCCTCATTGCCGCATCGCTGGGGCGAACAAATTTATAACTTATTAACATACAAGGAAAAATATCATGCAACCTAACCGCGTCGCCCGTATTCTGGGTATTGAAAAACCGGTGGTCCAGGGGCCGCTCTCCTGGCTAACCGATGCTCGTCTGGTGGCGGCCGTCGGCAACGCCGGTGGGCTTGGCGTGCTGGGCCCGAACGCCGGACTGACGGCGGCAACCGCCGTCTCCACCCCGGAGGCCACCGCCGAGAAAATGCGCGAAGAGATCCGCAAAACCAAACAGCTGACGGAGAAACCCTTTGGCGTCAACCTGATCCCGACGGCGGAAAATGACATCTGGACGCCGGCGATCCTGCCGGTGATCAAAGAGGAAGGGGTTAAGGTGGTGGTCTACACCGGCTACGGCGACGGTTCGTTAAAACCGGCGCTGTTCGACGAACTGAAAGCCGCCGGGATCACCATTATCTATCGTGACATCAACCCGACGCCGGAGAACAGCCGCCGCGCGGAGCAGGCCGGAGCGGATATTATTGTCGCCACCGGCTTTGACGAAGGCGGCACGCTGCCGGGGACCGCCCTCGGGACCTTCACCATCGTCCCGCTGATCGTTGACGCGGTACAGCGGGTTCCGGTGATGGCCGCCGGAGGGATCACCGACGCCCGGGGCGCGCGCGCCGTTCATGCCCTGGGGGCGGAGGGCGTCTTCGCCGGTTCGGTATTTATCAGCACCATCGAAAGCCGGGTTCCCGACTCGGTGAAAGCGAAAATTGTGGCCGCCAACGGTCTGGATCTGCGCCTGTTCCGTACTCTGCCGGACTACTACCGCGCGCTGCCCGGCAAACTGAGCGACACACTGGTGGCCATGGACCGGGCCGGCGCCTCCAGGACCGAGCTGGCCCAGGCGATGGGTGGTCTGCGCGGGATGCGGCTGGGCATGCTGGAGGGGAATACCGATGAGGGATATATCTCGGTGGGCGCGGGGATCGGCAACATCCATGCCATCACCTCCGTCGCCGAGGTGGTCAACCAGCTGGCGGTGTAAAGCCGCCAGCCGGGGCACGGTGACCGGCGCGATCAGGCGTCGGCCACCTTCTCTACCGCCCGGGAGAAAGCGTCGATAGCCAGCCCGACGTCGGCGGCGGTGACCGACTCCGCCGGGTGATGGCTGACGCCCCCCAGGCAACGCACAAACAGCATCGCCGATGGCCAGCGCTCGGCGATGGCGATAGCATCATGCCCTGCGCCGCTCGGCAGCGTCAGCGAACGCCCCTGCACCGCCGCTACCGCCTCGCCCAGCACCGCCTGCAGGTGACTGTCGCAGGCGGTGGCGGCGATGCGATAATACTCCTCGGCGGCGAAACGCAGCTGGCGACGCCCGGCAATGGCCTGCGCCTCGCCCAGCAGCTCATCCAGCAGCGCCGTCAGCGGCGCATCCTGCGGGCCGCGAATATCCAGCGTCAACTGCACCTCGCCCGGTATCACGTTCACCGCGCCCGGCGCACAGCGCAGGGTGCCGACCGTCGCCACCAGGTTACCGCCGCGCTGCCGGGTCAGGTTTTCCACCTGCACCATCCATTCCGCCGCCGCGGCGAGGGCGTCCTTGCGGTGGAGCATCGGCACCGTGCCGGCATGGCCAGCTTCGCCGGTAAAGCGGCAGTTCAGCCGTCTGGCGCCGTTAATCGCCTCCACCACGCCGAGCGCCAGCCCCGCCTGCTCCAGGCACGGCCCCTGCTCGATATGCAGTTCCAGATAGGCGGCGATATCCCGCGGATGACGGGCCGCGTGGCCGATCCGCGCCGGATCGAGTCCGGCATTCACCAGCGCCTGGGCGACGCTCACGCCGTCGGTATCGCACTGTGACAGCCAGCTTTCAGGCCAGGTGCCGGTGACGCCGCGGCTGCCGAGCAGGGTAATACCAAAGCGGGTGCCCTCTTCATCGCCAAAGCCGACGATCTCGATTGCCTTTGCCAGCCGTCGCCCCTGCTGGTGCAGACGCTGGACCACCTCAATCGCCGCCAGCACGCCGAGCATGCCGTCGTAGCGCCCGGCGTTGCGCACGGTGTCAAGATGAGAGCCCAGCAGCACCGCCGGCGCCCCCTCCTGTTGTCCTTCATAGCGTCCGCAGATGTTGCCGACGCTGTCCTGCCACACCATCATGCCGGCAGCCTGCATCCACTGGCCCACCAACTGGTTGGCCTGCAGATGCTCGGGCGACAGATAGACCCGGGTCAGGGCATCGGCGGTTTCGCTAAGGGTGGCCAGCCGATCGGCACGCGCCATCACCCGGCTGGCAGCCGCTTCTCTCTCCGCCTGCTGGCGGGCGGTATCACTCATAGGGTGGCCTCGGTGCGGTAGTGATCCCAGGCCGCCTGCATCGCCGCGCCCTGAGTGGTGGTGAACTTGAGGTAGTTCAGGACCGCTTCCAGCGCGCTGAGCGTCTGCATCACGCAGTCTTTACGCGCGTTATAGCCCATGGTGCCAATGCGCCAGACTTTACCGTGCAGCGGACCAAACGAGGTGCCAATTTCAATGCCGAAATCTTCCAGCATCAGTTTGCGTACCTGATCGCCGTTGACCCCGTTGGGGATCACCACCCCCAGCACGTTATTCATTTTGTGCCGCAGGTCGCCAAAGGTCTCGAGCCCCATCGCCTGGATGCCCTTCAGCAGCGCATCGCCGTGCAGTTTGTGGCGGGCGATGCCGTTGTCGAGTCCCTCCTGGAGGATCAGGCGCGCGCACTCCCGGGCGGCGAACAGCGCCGAGGTCGCTTCGGTATGGTGGTTAAGGCGCTCCGGCCCCCAGTAATCCATCACCATGCCGAGATCGAAATAGTTGGAGTAGATCATCTCGTCGACGCCGTCGTGATGCGCATCGGTGCGGATCCCCTGCTCAATGCAGCGGCGGCGGCGGATGACCTCTTCCATCCGCGGGCTGAGGGTGATGGGCGAGGTGCCGGAAGGACCGCCCAGGCACTTCTGCATCCCGGCGGACACGGCGTCCAGCTGCCAGGCGTCGGTTTCCAGCGGGTTACCGCCGAGCGACGCGGTGGCGTCGGTATAGAACAGCACTTCGTGACGACGGCAAATCTCCCCCAGCTCCGCCAGCGGCTGCAGCATGGTGGTGGAAGTATCGCCCTGCACGGTGAGCAGCAGGCGCGGGCGCACGCGCTTGATCGCGTCCTCAACCTGATCCGGCGTAAAGACCTCGCCCCACGGCACCTCGATGGTGTGCACCTCTGCCCGGCAACGACGCGCGATCTCGCACAGCAGATGTCCAAACCGGCCGAACACCGGCACCAACACTTTGTCACCCGGACGGATCGCCGACACCAGAATCGCTTCGATCCCGGCGCGCGAGGTGCCGTCGACCAGCATCGTCCAGCGATTTTCGGTGCGAAACACACCGCGGTAGAGCGCCATGACTTCATTCATGTAGTGGGTCATCGCCGGATCGTACTGGCCAACCAGCTGGCTCGACATGGCGCGCAGCACGCGCGGGTCGGCATTGATCGGCCCCGGCCCCATCAGCAGGCGCTGCGGCGGGTTAATTTGCGAAAACTGAGTGATATCCATCTGCCATTCCTTACGTTAGTTAAGACCGCGCACCGAGGAGATAAACTGTTTCAGTTCGCTGGTCTGCGGGCTGGCGAACAGCGTTTTGCTGTCGCCCTGCTCCCAGACGCGTCCCTGATGCATAAACACCACGCGGTCGCCCACTTCGCGGGCAAAGTTCATTTCATGGGTGACGAGGATCAGCGTCATACCTTCCGCCGCCAGTTGCTCCAGCACCTTCAGCACTTCACCCACCAGTTCCGGGTCGAGTGCCGAGGTGATTTCGTCACAGAGTAAAACTTTCGGCGACATGGCCAGCGCCCGGGCAATGGCCACGCGCTGCTGCTGGCCGCCGGAGAGATTGGCCGGATAGTAATCCAGACGGTCGCCAAGACCGACCTTCTCCAGCATCCGCTGCGCCAGCTCCCGGCATTCGGCCTGGGACTTCTTCAGTACCCGCCGCGGAGCCAGCATGACGTTCTCCAGCGCCGTCATGTGCGGGAACAGGTTAAAGTTCTGGAACACCATGCCGATGGAGCGGCTGATCTCCCGGGCCTGTGAATCGCGGTCGGTGATGGTCATGCCCCCGAGCTTGATACTGCCCTCCTGGTAGCCCTCCAGACCATTGATACAGCGCAGCAGGGTGCTTTTACCCGAGCCGCTGCGGCCGATGATCGAGATCACTTCCCCCATGTCGATATCCAGATCGACGCCCTTCAACACATGGTTGTCGCCGTAGTACTTCTGCATCTGATTAATGGTGATGAGAGGCATTGAATTTGTTCTCCAGATAGCGGCTGTAGCGGGACAGCGGATAGCACAGAATGAAATAGCCCAGCGCCACCAGGGCAAACACTTTAAACGGCTGATAAGTGACGTTGGTCAGCATCGTCCCGGCCTTGGTCAGCTCCACAAAGCCGATAATCGATGCCAGCGCCGTGCCTTTGATCACCTGTACGGCAAAGCCCACCGTCGGCGCGATGGCAATGCGCAGCGCCTGCGGCGCCACCACCCGGTACAAGGTCTGGCCGAAGCTCAGCCCGAGACACCGCGAGGCTTCCCACTGGCCTTTGGGCAGCGCGCGAATGCTGCCGAACCAGATATCCAGCAAAAAGGCGCTGGTGTAGAGCGTCAGAGCGACCGAGGCGGCGGTCCACGCCGAGACGTCGATGCCGAACAGCGCCACGCCAAAGAATGCCAGAAACAGCTGCATCAGCAGCGGCGTGCCCTGAAACAGCTCGATGTAGCCGCGGATCAACCGTTTCACCTGGCGTCCGCCGGTGAGGCGCAGCAGCAGTAACGGTAAGGTGACCAGCGCCCCGCCGGTGAACGCGACCAGCGACAGCAGCACCGTCCAGCGACCGGCCAGCAGCAGGTTGCGGATAATGTCCCAGTCAGTAAAAGTGGTCATCAGGCCTGTACCCCCAGCCATTTACGCCCCGCCGCCATCAGCAGCTGGCGCATCGCTATCGATAACGCTAAGTAGATCCCGGTGGTCACCAGATAGACCTCAAAGCTCAAAAATGTCCGCGACTGGATCAGGTTGGCGGCGAAGGTCAGCTCCTCATAGGAGACCTGCGACACCACTGACGAGCCGAGCATCACGATGATGCACTGGCTGACCAGCGCCGGGTAAATCCGCTGCAGCGCCGGGGGCAATACGACGCGAACGAAGGTTTGCGTCCTGCTAAGCCCGAGCACGCGACCGGCTTCCCACTGGCCCTTCGGCGTCACCTGAATACCGGCGCGGACGATCTCGGTGCTATAGGCGCCGAGGTTAACCACCATCGCCAGCAGCGCCGCTTCACCGGCGGTCATCTTCAGTCCAAGGTTCGGTAAACCAAAGACGATAAAAAAGAGTTGCACCACAAACGGCGTGTTGCGGATGATTTCCACATATCCGCCCCATACCCGGCTGAGCATTCCCGGGCGCCCGCTGCGGATCGCCGCCCCGAGGATGCCGATCGCCAGCCCGCCGATCGTCGCCAGCACCGTCAACTGCACCGTCACCCACAGGCCGGCCAGCAGCTCCGGCCAGTGCGGCCAGAGCTCAGAGAAATGAAGTTGCTCCGTCATCCCCAGACCTTACGCGCCGAGGCTGGCAGGCAGTGGCGCTTTCAGCCACTTCTCAGACAGACCGTTGAGGGTGCCGTCCTTAATGCCCTGCTCGATAAGGGTATCCACTTTCGCCTTCAGCGCCGGTTCGTTCTTTTTCAGACCGATAAAGCACGGCGAGTCCTTCAGCATAAAGCTCGGGACCGGCGCTTTGTCGGCGTTCTGCCGGGAGATGGCCGCCACCACCAGATTGCCGGTCGCGACATACTGCACCTGACCGGACAGGTAAGCCGACAGCGTAGTGTTATTATCCTCGTAGCGCTTAATCTGCGCTGCCTGCGGCGCCACGCTGGTCAGTACCATATCTTCCACTGCCCCGCGGGTCACCCCGATGCTTTTACCGCTCAGCGCGGCCGCGTCCTTCAGTTCCGCCCCTTTCGGGCCAAACACGCCGAGGAAGAACGGCGCGTAGGCGCGGCTGAAGTCGATCACCTTCTCGCGCTCGGCGTTCTTGCCGAGGCTGGAGATCACCAGGTCCACCTTATCGGTCTGCAGATACGGCACGCGGTTGGCGCTGGTCACCGGGACCAGCTGCAGCTTGAGCTTCATCGATTTCGCCAGATAGCGCGCCATATCGATGTCATACCCCTGCGGCTGCAGGTCGGTGCCCACCGAGCCGAACGGCGGAAAATCCTGAGGCACGGCAATACGAATGACGCCGCGTTTTTCAATATCCTGGAGCTGGTCAGCCTGCGCGGCAGAAACAGACGAAAGGAGACAAGCGGCCCCGGCCAGTGCGATCAACAGTTTCTTCATGATGTTTACCCGTTACGTTAGCATGAAACAAAAGATTCTTTGAATCTGTTTTTGCAACTAATGTGCCAGATACAGACGAGGCGAGAGTTGGCGAGGAATTAAAACAAAAAGTGAGAAAGGACAAGCGTTAACGGGAAAGTGTTCAGCGAGCGGCGGCGCCATCACGTGATTTTTCTTGCACCATAATAATGCACAGCACCACGCTGGCGCCCCATTAGCGTTGTTCCAGCTCGTCCAGTTGCTGATAAAGCGTGGCGATATCGTGGATGCGCGGACGACCGCTGTCGAGCGTTTCATGGAGAAAGGCATTGGCCAGCAGATTAATCAGGCTGTTGACCGAGGCATAGCTGTCGTAGGCGGAGACGCTGTCCAGCGGCGCGCAGAGCTGCCAGCGGGAGAGCGGAAACAGGCTGTGGGCCTGCGGCTCGCACATTAACAGGACCGGCACCCCGTCGCGCTGCAGCTGCTGCAGCAGCGGGCGTACTATTCGCGGCCGGCGGCGAAACGCCATCATTACCACCAGATCATCGGCGGTCAGATCGACCAGCTCTTCGCTGAGACTCTGGCCCGGCTGGGGCAGCACCAGCACCTGGCCGCGGGCCTGCAGCAGCTGCTGGCGCAGATGCAGCGCCGCCGGATAGGCGTTACGCATGCCCACCACCACAATGCGGCGCGCGGCCACCATCGCCGTCAGCGCCTCGGCGAACTGGCGGGCGTCGAGGGCGTTGACCCACTGGGTGAGATTCGCCATCTCCTGCTTATAATGGCGCGCCAGCAGCGTGTTACCCTGCACCGCGTCGCGCTGGTCGGTGAGCGGCATCCCGCTCTGGCGCAGGGTGCGCAGTTCATCGCGCATATCCTTATATTTGTCATAACCGAGGCGCTTGAACAGCCGGCTGACGGTGGCTTTCGACACGCCGCTCAGCTGCGCCAGCTCGGCGCTGTTGTAGCTTATCAGGTCATCAAAGTGGTCAAAGATGAAATCCGCCACCCGCTGCTCCTGCGGCGACAGCGAGGCGTATTGCCCTTTCAGTCGTTCATCGAGTTGTTGCATAGCGCCCCTGTAACTTTCGTTTCATCATCCATCCCTCATCATACTGTATCTGCTATGCCTTACACATAGCGTGCCAGTGGGAAAATTCTGGTCATTGTTTTTATCAATGAAACGAAACGTTCAGAGATGGAACAGCTTTTGCAGTGTTCTGCGGGTGATTCGTTCAGAAAGGATAATTTATGCACAGTAGCAACGTTTCGACCCACGGCATGGCGGTGGCCCCCCATCACCTCGCCAGTCAGAGCGCGCTGGCGATCCTGCGCGAGGGCGGCAGCGCCATTGAAGCGATGGTGGCTGCCGCGGCGGCCATCGCCGTCGTCTATCCCCATATGAATGGCCTCGGCGGCGATGGCTTCTGGCTGATCGTACCGCCTGAGGGAGACCCCATCGCCATTGACGCCAGCGGGGCGGCCGGATCGCTGGCGACCCTCGAGGCCTACGCCGGACAGCAGCATATTCCCCACCGGGGACCGCAGGCCGCGCTGACCGTCGCCGGCACCGTCAGCGGCTGGGACGAGGCGCTGCGTATTTCACGGGACTTAACCGGCCGCGCGCTGCCGGTGGCCCGCCTGCTGGCCGATGCGATCGGCTATGCCGAAGACGGTATTCCGGTCACCGCCTCGCAAGCCCACGCCACCGCCAGCAAACTGGAAGAGTTGCGCCATCAGCCGGGCTTCAGCGAAACCTGGCTGGTAGCGGGCGAGGCCCCGCGGCCCGGCAGCCGCTTTCGCCAGCCCGCCCTCGCCGGTACCCTGCGCCTGCTGGCCAGCGACGGTCTCGACAGTTTCTATCGCGGGCCGCTGGCTGAACGTCTCGCGCAGGGTATGGCCGCGCTGGGGATGCCGATCACCCTCGGCGACCTGCAGGCCCACCGCGCCCGGCGTCCTGCGCCGCTGACGCTCCAGCACCAGCAGGGCACGCTGTGGAATCTTGCGCCGCCGACGCAGGGACTGGTGTCGCTGGCGATCCTTGGCATCACCGACCGCCTGAACATGGCCGATGCCGACGACGCGCAAACAGTGCACCGTATTGTCGAAGCCACCAAGCGGGCATTTGCCCTGCGCGATGCGCATATCACCGATCCACGCCATCTGGATGTGGATGTACAGCAGTTGCTCACCCCGGAAGCCCTGCAGCCGCTGGCCGACAGCATCGACGACGCCAGCGCTTCCCCCTGGGGCCGCGGCAAAGGCCCGGGCGATACCGTCTGGATGGGCGTCGTGGATAACAGCGGACTGGCAGTGTCGTTTATTCAGAGTATCTATCACGAGTTCGGCAGCGGCGTGGTGCTCCCGGACACCGGGATCGTCTGGCAAAACCGCGGGGCGGCCTTCAGCCTCGATCCGCAGCATCTCCTGGCGCTGGCCCCTGGCAAACAGCCATTCCATACCCTCAACCCTGCCGCCGCCCGCCTGAACGATGGCCGGGTGATGGTCTATGGCTCGATGGGCGGCGACGGTCAGCCGCAAACTCAGGCGGCGCTGTTTACCCGCTATATCCTGCAGGGGGTGCCGCTGCAGGAGAGCATCTCCCGTCCGCGCTGGCTGCTGGGCCGCACCTGGGGCCAGTCCTCCGATTCACTGAAACTGGAGGGACGCTTTGCCCCCGCCTGTATCGCGCGCCTGCGCGAGCTGGGGCACGAAGTGGAAGTGCTGGCTGATTTCAGCGAAGCGATGGGCCACGCCGGCGCCATTGTCCGCCATCCCAACGGCCTGCTTGAAGGGGCGACCGATCCACGCAGCAACGGCGCCGCCGCCGGATACTAAGGAGCAGACTATGACCACACAGCCTGACTGGAGCGAGTATCTGACGCAGATGACTCACCTGTTGGATATGGAGCTGGATGCGCCGCGTCGTGAAGAGCTGGAGCGCCAGTTTGCCCGCATCGCCGCCATGGCGCAGCCGCTGATGGACTATCCCCTCGGGTCGCGCGAGGAGATTGCGGGGGTGTATAAAGCATGACTCTTCATCACTTCACTATCGCCGAGATCCAGCGTGCGCTGCACGAGGGAGAACTGAGCGCCCGGGAGATCGCCCGCCAGACGCTGGACGATATCGCCCGTGTGAATCCGCAGATCAACGCCTGGACCGAGGTCACCGCCCAGCGCATGCTGGCGGAGGCCGACAGCATCGACGCCCTGCGCCGGGAAAAGCGCCCCCTGCCGCCGCTGGCAGGCATTCCCTATGCGGTAAAGAATCTGTTTGATGTCGCCGGGCATACCACCCTCGCCGGGGCGGAACTGCTGAGCGACCGGCCGCCGGCGACCAGCGACAGCTGGGCGGTGCGCCAGCTGCACAGCGCCGGCGCCCTGCTCAGCGGGATGCTCAATATGGACGCCTACGCCTACGGCTTCACCACCGAAAACAGCCACTTTGGCGCGACGCGCAACCCGCACGATCTGTCGCGGATCGCCGGCGGTTCTTCCGGCGGTTCGGCCGCGGCGGTGGCGGCCGGGCTGGTCCATTTCAGCCTCGGCAGCGACACCAACGGCTCGATCCGCGTCCCCGCGTCGCTGTGCGGGATCTTTGGCCTGAAACCCACTTTCGGCCGCCTTTCGCGCTCCGGCAGCCATCCGTTTGTCGCCAGTCTGGATCATATTGGTCCCTTTGCCCGCCGGGTAGCCGACCTCGCCGCGGTGTATGACGCCCTGCAGGGACGTGACCCGGCCGATGACTTTCAGGCTGATAAAGCCAGCGAGCGCACCGGCAATCTGCTGGAGCGGGGGCTGGAGGGGCTGCGCTGCGCGCGGCTGGGCGGCTATTTCACCACCTGGTGCGATGACGACGCCCGGGCGGCCGTGGATCGGGTCGCCCACGCGCTGGGCGCCGACAGCGAGCTGCAGTTCGCGGATGCCGCGCTGGCCCGCTCGGCGGCCTTTATCATCAGCGCCAGCGAAGGCGGCAATCAGTACCTGACGGATCTTCGCCACTCGCCAGAGCGTTTTGAACCTCACTCCCGCGAGCGGCTGCTTGCCGGAGCGATGATCCCCTCCGCATGGTATCTGCAGGCTCAGCGTTTTCGCCGTCATGCTCGCCAGGCAATGAAATCCCTGTTCAGCCAGGCCGACGTGCTGATCGCCCCCGCCACCCCATGCAGCGCCACGCCGATAGGCGCGGAGGAGATGGTAATTAACGGCCAGCCGCTGCCGGTGCGCGCCAGCATGGGAATGCTAACGCAGCCGATCTCCTTCCTCGGTCTGCCTGTAGTGACCGTGCCCCTGCGTACCGCCAGCGGTAAGCCGATTGGCCTGCAGCTGATTGCCGCGCCGTTTAACGAACAAGCCTGTCTTCGCGCCGCGCGGGCGCTGGAAGCGATGGGCATTACCGATGCCCGAGTGGCGGAGAGTGCAGCATGATCAATCTGGACAATGTAGACCGCCCGGCGATCCTCGCCGAGGTGACGGCGGCGTTTTATCAGTATGAAGAGGCGCTGGTCAGCAATAACATCGAGGCGCTGGATGCGCTGTTCTGGCACGACCCGCGCACCGTACGGCTGGGAGCCGGCGAAAATCTGTATGGCATCGAGGCGATCCGCGCCTTTCGCGCCGCCCGCCCCGCCGCCGGTCTGGCCCGCGATCTGCGCCATACCACCATTACCACCTTTGGCGCGGATATGGCGGTGTGCAGCACCGAGTTCACCCGCGAAGGCAGCGCCCGCCTGGGCCGCCAGCAGCAGACCTGGGTACGCTTCCCCTACGGCTGGCGCATTGTCGCCGCCCAGGTCAGTCTGATGGACTGAGTGGCGTATACGGGAGCGGACCGGAGAATAAGGTATCCACCGGCCCGCTTCCGGTCCGGTAACACGCTATTTGGAGTCGAAGATCATGGTGTTCATCAGAGCGGCTGAATCAAAAGATATCCCCTCGCTGAAAACGCTATTTCTGCAGCTGGGCTATCAGACGGAGACGGCGATCTTAGAACAACGCATCACTGCCCCGCAGAGTATGATGAGTGCGCTGGTGGCGGAAACAGAAAACGCCGTGTGTGGCGTAATCGTTATCAATTTTATTTTACCGGTACATGAGAACCGTTTATGGGCATTAATTTCCGCGCTGGTCATCGAGGAATCGTCACGTGGATCAGGGATAGGCCAGCAACTTCTCCATGCCGCAGAGCGCCTCGCCCGCGATAAACAATGCGCTCAGATCGAACTTTCAAGCAGTGAAAAAAGAATCAGAGCGCATCAATTTTATGAAAATAACGGCTACAAGGAGGTCCGCAAACGCTTCGTTAAACATTTGTCTTAACCGCCCGCGCGCGAGGGCTTTCCCCGGATGACCGTAACTATATTTTGCCCAGCAGGATATTTAACATGCGGCGCAGGGGTTCCGCCGCACCCCACAGTAGCTGATCGCCAACCGTTAACACCGAGTAGACGGGTTCATTATTTAACGACATTTTCTTGTAGCGGCCAATTCCTACCTGCAGCGAACCACTAATAGCAGCCGGGGTCAATTTACTGACACTCTCTTGCTTATTATTGCGGACATAGTTTACCCACGGATGGGAATGGGTTATTAACTCAGCGAATTCCGCTTCGCTGACCTCACGTTTAAGTTTAAGGGTAATGGCAGCGCTGTGGCAGCGGATCACGCCGACCCGAATGCATAAGCCATTGACCGGAATGGTGCCGGGCGCAAGGCCAAGAATTTTATTGGTTTCCGCCTCGCCCTTCCATTCTTCGCGGCTGTTTCCATCGCCTAAATCGCTGTCGATCCAGGGAATGATGCTTCCCATCAGAGGAACGCCAAAATTCTCCACCGGCATACCCGCGCTGTTAATCAGCTCACTCACTTTATTTACCAATGGCAGTACTGAACCTGATGCCGTCAGTTCATCCGCAGATAAATGCTGACTGATATAAGCGCTTTGCGCGATTAATTCCCGCACCTGTTTGGCGCCCGCTCCGGAGGCAGACTGATAGGTCATCACGCTCATCCATTCGATCAGGTCAGCCTTGATCAGCCCGGCCAGCCCCATCAGGCTCAGCGTAATGGAGCAGTTGCCGCCAACAAACAGTTTCACTCCCGCTTTCACTGCGCGATCGATATTATCGCGGTTGACCGGGTCGAGAATAATGCAGGCTTTTTCATCCATCCGCAGCGCCGAAGCGGCGTCAATCCAGTAACCTTGCCAGCCATGGTTAATTAACGCTGGATAGATAGCTTTGGTATACTCCCCGCCCTGACAGGTGATGATGATATCCATTTCGGCGAGGGCGCTAAGGGAATTCGCATCTTTCAGGATGTCGCTTTTACCATTAATAACCGGGCCCACACCGCCCGCACTTGAGGTACTAAAAAAATGCGCTGAAATATCGTCGAAATCATTTTCTTCGATCATTCTTTGCAGTAATACAGAGCCTACCATTCCCCGCCAGCCAACAATACCCACCTGCTTCATTTATTTAACCTTTATAAGTTATGAGAATGTTAATTTGCATTTCGCCGTACTTTATATCGCATCCCTTAATAAAGGTCATTACCCACCACATCGATTTCTATCATTATTAAAATGTTTCATCCGCCATCAGCGATTTTTATCTCTTATTACGGCAAAGCAGGAATAAGGTGGCGGCGACTGTCCCTCTTTTCGGCATTCAAAGGAGAAACGACGTAGCGAAACGGGAGCGGCTTCTCCCCTGGGTACCGTGAATAGTAACTTGCATTTTGATAGTGACTATGTCAATTTGCTGGCAAAAGCCACCTGGTTACTGGACAGCCCATGAAAAATGAACCGCTTTGCCACGCTCCCTGCCCCATTGCCCGCAGCCTTGGCCGCATCGGCGACAGCTGGAGCATCATGATCCTGCGTGACGCCTTCGCGGGCTTTACCCGCTTTGACGAGTTCCAGAAAAGCAGCAACGTCGCGCCCAATATTCTGTCGCGCCGCCTGAAGGCGCTGGTCGACGACGGGCTGCTGGAGAAGGTGTGCTACAGCAGCACCCCGCCGCGCTACGAATACCACCTTACGCAACGCGGCCGCGATTTTCGCATGGTGCTGCTGGCGCTGGCGGAGTGGGGTAACCGCCACTTCGCCCCCGAAGGCCGTCAGATGCAGCTGGTGGAAACCGCCACCCAGCGACGGGTGGAGCCAGTCATGGTGGATAAAGCGACCGGGGAAGAGATTATTCCGGGTAAATACGCCATGGTGCCGGGCCCCGCCGCCTCGCCGCTGATGAAATATCGTCATGAATATCTGCTGCGCAAACGCGAAGGCGATAGCGGGCAAAAATTCCAGCCTGAACCTTACAGAGAGGCCAGCAATGAATCCGGCCAGTAAGAAAAGCATCCTCGTCCTGGCGGCACTCGGCGTCGCCGCCCTGGCGGCAGCGAGCTACGGCGCTTACTGGTGGCATACCGGGCGCTTTATGCAGACCACCGATGATGCCTATGTTGGTGGCGACATTAGCGCCATCTCCAGCAAAGTCTCCGGCTATATCCAGCAGCTGGCGGTGCAGGACAATATGGCGGTGAAAAAAGGCGACCTGTTGATCCGCATTGACGACCGCGATTATCGCGCCGCCCTCGCAAAAGCCGCCGGAGAAGTGGCGGCGCAGCAGGCCGCGCTGGCCGATATCCTGGCCACCCGCCAGCTACAGCAGGCAACGATTGCCGGCTCTGCGGCCTCGTTACTGGCCGCCACGGCGGCAACCGAAAAACTGGCTAACGACAACCGACGCTATAACGCCCTGGCCGCGTCGAGCGCGATTTCCGCACAGATCCGCGATAACGCCTCCGCCGATTATCGCCGGGCGCATGCCGAGCAGGAGAAAGCCAAAGCGGATAAAACCGTGGCCGAACGTCAGCTGGCGGTGCTGGATGCTCGCCAGCAGCAAACTCTGGCTGCCCTGGCGCAGGCCCAGGCTAACCTCGAGATGGCCAGGCTGAACCTCAGCTATACCGACATTCGCGCGCCGTTCGATGGGGTGATTGGCAACCGCCGCGCGTGGTCCGGCTCCTTCGTCAGCAGCGGTACGCAGCTGCTCTCCCTGGTACCCGCGCACGGCCTGTGGATTGACGCCAACTTCAAGGAAAACCAGCTGGCGCATATGCGTGCCGGCCAGCCGGTGACCATCGTCGCCGATGTGCTGCCGAACCATACCTTTAAGGGGCATGTCGCCAGCCTGGCGCCGGCGACCGGCTCACGCTTCAGCATTCTGCCGGCGGAGAACGCGACCGGGAATTTCACTAAAATCGTGCAGCGGGTGCCGGTCCGCATTGCGCTGGAAGGTGACGGGGCAAAGCTTGACGTCCTGCGCCCGGGACTGTCGGTGATCGTCACCGTGAACGAAAAGAGCCCTCGATGAGCACCGTTCAGGCGCTGTCCGCCCCGCAGGGTCTGTCGATGCCGACGGCGAAGAAGATCTTCGCCTTCGCCAGCATGTGCGTGGGGATGTTTATTGCCCTTATCGACATCCAGATCGTCTCCGCCTCGCTGCGGGATATTGGCGGCGGCCTGTCGGCGGGCGACGATGAAACCGTCTGGGTACAAACCAGCTACCTGATCGCCGAGATCATTATTATTCCGCTTTCCGGCTGGCTGGCCCGGGTCATGTCGACCCGCTGGCTGTTTGCCGCTTCTGCGGCGGGCTTCACGCTGATGAGCCTGCTGTGCGGCTGGGCGTGGAACATCCAGAGTATGATCGCCTTCCGCGCCCTGCAGGGACTGGCGGGCGGGTCGATGATCCCCCTGGTGTTCACCACCGCTTTCGCCTTTTTCCAGGGCAAACAGCGGGTTATTGCCGCGGCGACGATCGGCGGCCTGGCCTCCCTCGCCCCTACGCTGGGTCCAACGGTGGGCGGCTGGATCACCGAAAACTACAACTGGCACTGGCTGTTCTTTATCAACGTGGTTCCGGGGATTTACATCGCGGTGGCAGTGCCGCTGCTGGTGAAAGTAGACAGCGCCGCCCCCTCGCTGCTGCGCGGCGCCGACTATCTCAGTATTCTGCTGCTGGCCTTGTCCCTCGGCTGCCTGGAATATACCCTCGAAGAAGGTCCGCGCTGGGGCTGGTTTGATGACGCGACCCTGACGACCACCGCCTGGGTCGCCCTGCTCTGCGGCGTGGCCTTTGTTATCCGCACCCTGCGCCATCCGCAGCCGGTGATGGATCTCCGTGCCCTGCAGGATCGAACCTTCAGCCTCGGCTGCTATTTCTCGTTTATGGCCGGCGTCGGCATCTTCGCCACCATCTATTTAACCCCGCTGTATCTGGGGAGCGTGCGCGGTTTCAGCGCGCTGGAGATCGGCCTGGCGGTATTTTCCACCGGCCTGTTCCAGGTCATGTCTATTCCGTTTTATTCGTGGCTCGCCAACCGCGTCGACCTGCGCTGGCTGCTGATGACCGGGCTGATCGGCTTTGCGGTGTCGATGTACAGCTTTGTTCCGATCACCCACGACTGGGGGGCGGATCAGCTGCTGCTCCCGCAGGCCTTTCGCGGACTGGCGCAGCAGTTTGCCGTCGCGCCAACGGTGACCCTGACGCTGGGCAGCCTGCCGCCCGCGCGCCTGAAGCTGGCCTCCGGGCTGTTTAATCTGATGCGCAACCTCGGGGGCGCCATCGGCATCGCCCTGTGCGGCACGGTGCTTAACGACAGAACCAATTTGCACTACAGCCGCCTGGCGGACCATCTGAATAACGCCAACCTGGCAATGAGCGATTTTGTTCAGCGCAGCGCGGCAAACTTCACCGTCCAGGGGATCTCGCCGGATGCCGCGCAGACGGCGGCGCTGAAAAATCTTTCCGCGCTGGCGCTGCGGGAGGCGCGAACCCAGGCATTTTCCGATGCTTTCTACCTCATCATGATGGGTTTTTTGCTTGCCGCGCTGCTGGTTCCCTTGATGAAAAAGCCGCCGGCACACTAATACTACAGGAGAGTTAACTATGGGCGTTTCCGTTAAACGCATTGTCGTCACCGGGATGGGGATTGTCAGCCCGCTGGGTTGCGGCGTACAGCACGTCTGGCAGTCGCTGCTGGCAGGAAAGTCAGGGATCACCCGGCTCAGCGAGCAGCTGGTCGCGGATATTCCCTGCAAAGTGGCCGGCCAGGTGCCGTCCATTGACAGCGATCCGCTGCACGGCTTCGACCCGCTGGCGACCATCCCGGCGAAAGAGCGCAAAAAGATGGATCGCTTTATTGAGTTTGCGCTGGTCGCCGCCCGCGAAGCGCTGGCCCAGGCCGGTTGGTCGCCAGCATCCGAGGCCGAACAGGAACGCACCGCCACGGTGATCGCCACCGGGATCGGCGGGTTCAGCGAGATCGCCAATGCGGTACATACCACCGATGAACGCGGGCCGCGTCGCCTCTCGCCGTTCACCATCCCCTCTTTTCTGGCCAACCTGGCCGCCGGGCATGTGTCTATCGCCCACGGTTTCCGGGGGCCCATCGGCGCGCCGGTCACCGCCTGCGCGGCTGGCGCCCAGGCCATTGGCGATGCGGCGCGGATGATCCGCAGCGGCGAGGCGGATATCGCCCTCTGCGGCGGCGCGGAAGCGGCGATTCATCGCGTTAGCCTGGCCGGGTTTGCCGCAGCAAGGGCGCTGTCCAGCGCCTCCAGCGACCAGCCGGAAGCCGCTTCCCGCCCCTTTGACCGTGACCGCGATGGTTTTGTGATGGGAGAAGGCGCCGGGCTTATCGTGATCGAATCTCTGGAGCACGCGCTGGCGCGCGGCGCCACGCCGCTGGCCGAGCTGGTGGGCTACGGCACCAGCGCAGATGCTTATCACCTGACCGCTGGCCCGGAAGACGGGAACGGCGCACGTCGGGCCATGGAGACCGCTATTCGCCAGGCCGGGGTGACCGTCGACGAGATTGACCATATCAACGCCCACGCCACCTCAACGCAGGTAGGTGATAAAGGTGAGCTGGCGGCGATTAAAACGCTGTTTGGCGCCCATCCGGTCGCCATTACCTCGACGAAATCCGCCACCGGCCATCTGTTAGGCGCGGCCGGCGGGATCGAGGCCATCTTCACCATTCAGGCCCTGCGCGATCAGGTGGTGCCGCCGACGCTGAACCTGCATCACCCCGATGAAGAGGCGGCAGGTCTCAATCTGGTGGCGCTGCAGGCCCGCCCGCAGAAAATGCGTTATGCGCTGTCAAACGGTTTTGGCTTTGGCGGCGTTAACGCCAGCCTGCTGCTGAAACGCTGGGAATAATCGTCAACTCCCCCCGCCGGCACTGGCCGGCGGGGAATTTCCACCCGGACACCCTACTCAGTCACTGATCTCCCTCTTCTGGCACAGCAGACGACGAAGCGCCGCCACGGCGCGGCAGTGACCTTTATCAAGATCTTCGCTATCGGTCATCTTTGCCAGAAAGGTCAGCAACATCATGATGAATTCTTCACGCAATTATGAGGTGGCGCTCATTTTATGCGCATGGCGAGTCATATCCTGTGACTAATTCTCAGGAGGTAAAACCATGAAAAAGCTTCTGATATGTTGTTTGTTTGGCAACACCGCCAATTCTCTCGCCAAAAAGATACAGTTACTGGCGGAAAAAAAGGGCCATCCTCTCATTGTCAGCGCAGTGGGCCTGGAAAATTTTGCCAGCGTGGCGCCCGCTTTCGACGGATTTCTCGTTGCGCCGCATATTCAGTATAAGGTCGCGGAGATAAGAGGGATTGTTGGCGACGCTCGTTCTATTGCGGTGATTGAAAGTCTGCCCTATGCCTCACTCGACGCGGAAAAAGTTTTCGCGTTTGTGATGGCGCAGATGCCTGAACTGGCAGTCTGACACCGAAGGCCGCCTCTCTTGTGCGGCCTTCTCTACGCATGTCGCCTTCTACCTGCCCTGTTGAGACGCTTCAGCCCGTAATGCCGCCTGTACAGCAGGACGGGCATTTATTATTTCCATGTACGACGATAGCGCTGGCCAGCGATCCAGAGGGATCGCGAAGAATTTGCACCATCCCAGCACCGTGAAGAGGTAGGCATCCGCCACGCTAAAGGACGGCCCAGTCAGATAGGTTTTTTCGCTGAGCGTCGTCTGCAGAAAATCGAAGCGTCGGAATAGCTTGTCTCGAAAAATCGTTTTGACATCTTCCGCCAGCGCGGAGTTAAACAGCGGCGCCGAACCCGCGTGTATTTCACTGGTGATAAAGTTAAGCCATTCCTGCAGGCGCACCCTTTCCCAACTGCCCGCGCGTGGCGCCAGGCCGTATTCGGGTTTACGATCGGCGAGGTACTGCACCATCGCCGGCCCTTCGGTGAGGATCTGCCCATCATCCAGCTCAAGCGCAGCAACATACCCTTTCGGGTTAATGGTGAGGAAGTCGCGACCATCAGCGGTGATCTTGCTTCTGTTGTTGACTCTCACCAGTTCAAATTCAAGGTTCAGCTCGCGCAGCACGATGTGCGGTGATAATGAACAGGTATCTGGCGCGTAATAAAGTTTCATCTCGTCTCCGTTAATGTGTAAAGCCGTCGGACAACGTCCTGCACGATCCTCAGCACACTGTATTTAACGCCGATCGCACTGTAAAATTAATGATATAGAAAAGAACTATTAGCTGAGCTACTGATAATCATGATGAATCTTTTACACTGGCGCCTGCTGGTAGCCGTGGCGGATGCCGGCAATATCTCACGTGCTGCCGAGGAGATAGGCATGACCCAGTCCGGCGCCAGCCAGGCCATTGCCCAGCTGGAGGCTTCTCTGGGCTTTCCGGTATTTACCCGTGAGCGACGATACATCGGGATTACCGCCCTGGGTGAGCAGGTGGTGGAACATGCCAGAAACATGCTTTCGCAGCTGAACGTTATCCGCGAACTGGCTGATCGGGGCCGGAACGTCACCCGCGGGCGCATTCGGCTGGCCAGTTTTCCCTCCGTGACGTCTACCTTGTTGCCCGGCCTGCTGCGCGACGTTAAGCGCCTGCATCCGGGTATTGACGTTGTTGTGCTGGAAGGCTCTGACGAAGAAGTCGAAGCGTGGCTTGCCGCAGACACCGTTGAACTTGGGGTGGTCATGAATCCCGTTCCCGGACGTGCAGAGGTGGTACTAGGACAGGATGCATGGGTCGCGGTCCTGCCCGCCAGCCATCGGTTGGCACAGCATGCGAAAGCTGATGGCATAACGCTAAAGGCGCTGGCGGACCAGCCCTTTGTTCTGGCGACGGGCGGCTGTGTCGTGAATGGCAAAAGCTTGATGGAAAAGGCCGGGTTGCAACTCTCTGATATCCGCGTGACGGTTCGCGACTGGATAAGCGCCTGTAAACTGGTCGGCGAAGAGATGGGCGTCGCGCTGGTACCGGAATCCGCCCTGCCGGAGACCTTACGCAACCTGTGCGTGGTGCCAGTGACGCCGGCTATTCATCGTGAGTTTGGACTGGTTTGTTCGCCATCCGGAACGTCTTCTGATGCCACACAGGCGCTGCTTAATGCGCTACGTAAACGAAGATGAGCGCTCCAGAGTGAATCATCTTATCGCCATGGCATCAATCTCTGACCTGTCTCCTGTTCCCAAACTAAAATTTCACTTTGAATATTTACTGAGTTTACTGATATGTATACCTAACCAGGTAAGTTCATCATTAGGAATAGCAATGGCGTAATTGCTTTTTATAAAGTCACGAATCACCTCAGCAACCACCATCGCTTTTGGATGGAAACGAATTAACTCATTATAGAAGTCGTCAGTTTCTTCTGTTGCAAGGCTATTATTTAATACCCTTTCAGCGAAATATCTTAAATGCGTAATAAATCTGGCATAGTGAATTGAATTCACATCAATATTTTGATTGAGTTTATAACGAACAATTTCAGCAATTCTGTTAACTAACTCTACTTGCTTATGTGCGTTAGTCTCATCAAATTGAAAAGTTGCATTGATAATATGAAAAGCAATGTGTACAGCCTCGTCATCAGGAAGACTCACCGCAAACTTAGCTGATACCAAATCTCTTGCCAGCTCGCCAATGCTATACTCTTTCTGATAGTAACGCTTTATTTCCCAGGTCAGTTTATTCGCAATGTTCGTATTTGTCTTACAGCGTTCAACAGCAAAATGCAAGTGTTCCGCGAGGGTGAATAGTAAAACTGAATTAAGCTTTTCGCTGTAATGAGCTTGAGCCATCTTAACAATTTCATGAGTGATCTCAAAGAAATCCGCGGGAATTGTGTCCGTTAGTGACAGATAATGTCGCGACTTGAGGGTATCCAAAGGCATAAAGACCTGTTCGACACTTTGCAAGTCGATAATTGTCCCTGCTTGGTGTTAAAACCGATACCTTTGCCAAAGAGTATCATCTCTTTTCCGTCATTCTCAGCAAGCAGCATGCTGTTATTTAAGGACTTTTTAACTTTCATCTCAGTTCCCGCGGTAGCAATGATTAACTTAAATCAGTCCCGTTCGTCGCTATAACCTTGCGATACCAATAGAAGGAGTCTTTGCGTAACCGATTCAAAGAACCGTTCCCCTCGTCATCTTGATCTACATAAATAAAACCATAGCGTTTGGTCATTTGCGACGTGCCAGCACTAATAATATCAATTGTTCCCCAACTCGTATACCCTATTAAATCGACACCTTCTTTGACAGCTTCAATCATCTGCTCAAAATGCGCACGGAAATAATTAATACGGTAATCGTCATGAATCTTCCCATCAACCACTGTATCTTTTGCCCCAAACCCGTTTTCAACAATAAATAAAGGGATTTGATATCGATCGTAAAGCTCCAGTAGCTAAATTTTAAGCCCTACAGGATCTATTTGCCATCCCCATTCAGAAGCCGGTAGATGAGGGTTTTTTACACCCATGATAGTATTTCCTGCCGTGCGCTCTGCATCGGACTGAACAGATTCCGTGATGGACATATAATAACTGAATGAAAGGAAATCTACAGTATAGCGACGTAACGTTTCCAAATCATCCGGCTGCATTTTTATCTTGATATTCCGCAGCTCCAGGTCCCGCTTAATTAATGGTGGATATTCGCCTTTAATCTGAACATCTGAATAAAAATAGTTTTCGAGATTTTTTTTCAGAGTGGCTTCCACGTCAGCAGGATGACAGGTCAGTGGGTACGTTGTTAACTTAGTAAGCATACATCCGACCTGGCTGCCAGGTATCTTTTCATGGCAGTCTCTTGTCGCTAAGGCCGAAGCAACAAACTGATGATGCAACGCCTGATAAATATCCTGCGTGCTTTCTCCCGGTAGACTTTTCTCTTCGCGGACACCCGCTGTCGTAAAAGGATGCCGATGAATGCTATCAATTTCGTTGAATGTCAACCAGTAACGTACCAAATTCTTGTAACGGTCAAAGCACACATTTGAATAGCGTACAAACGCATCAACAACATTTCGGTGGACCCAGCCATTATATTTCTCACTCAATGCTAATGGCATTTCATAATGTGAGAGCGTAACCAATGGTTCAATGCCAAGTCTGCGCATTTCAGTGAACATATTTTCATAGAACTGTAATCCTTTTTCATTCGGTTGCTCATCTTCACCTGTAGGGAAGATTCGTGACCATGCGATTGATACGCGCAGGACTTTTATACCCATTTCGGCAAAAAGCGCTAAGTCTTCTTTGTAACGATGATAAAAATCTATGCCTCTGCGTTTAGGGTAATTTTGATCATTCTTCCCCTCAAGCGCATCACTCACGTTTTGATCAGATACGGCCATATGGCCGGCATAATCGCTCGTGCTCAGATGCGCCTTATAGGCAACTGCATCTGCAACAGAAGGCCCTTTGCCGTCAACGTTCCATGCACCCTCTGCCTGATTGGCTGCAATGGCTGCACCCCATAAAAAATTCTTGGGAAGAATAGATGTCGACATAATATCAAGCCTCTTTTAATGAAAAAATATTAAACTGCTGGAGTGTATTGGTATGATCGTTCGACGGCTTCATCATAAAACGATCGCTATTGGTAATAACCATTATTACAACTGGGTCATAACCCGCTTTAGTTATTTCATCAATATCAAATTCGATTAATAGTTCACCCGCTTTAACGTGTTGGCCATCTGTAATTTTCGGGTGAAAGCCTTGACCGTTCATTTGTATCGTATCAATTCCTATATGAAAGATAACCTCTACTCCATGGGTAGTCATCATGCTGGCTGCATGGCCACTTTCGAACACATGCTCAATAACGCCATCGGCAGGTGCATAGAGTGCTCCCACAGTTGGAACGATAGCGATACCATCACCCATGATTTTTGAAGAAAATACATCGTCGTTGACCTCTGTCAGGGGGATGACTTTCCCTTCAACCGGACTGGTAAAGGTAAAGTCATTCATTAAGACTGGATTAGCAGTGACTTCAGTCTTCTCAAATTTGGGCATGTCCTCCTCTGGATGGGGCGTTGCTGTTTTTTCTTTCCAGAAGAATAATGTTGATAAAAATGCCAGGCAGAATGAAACAAGTGCGCCGATGATTGCATATATCAAACTGGTTGGATTATCCGGTGACGCAAAAATTGAGATACTGGCAAGGCTCGGCGCTACAATTGCATAAGCTGAGACCATCATAAATCCCATGAAGGAGCCACCGACCATTGCCCCCAGCATCACGGAGATCAGTACTGGCCTATGCAGTAAAGTAATCCCGTAAAGTGCAGGTTCAGTAATGCCAAACAGCGCTGATATTCCAGAGGAAAGAGCAGTCCCTTTAAACATTTTATCTTTGCTTTTTAGCGAAACGGCAAGGCAGGCTCCTGCTTCAGCGATATTGTGAGCTAAGGAAGCTGGGTTATACAATGATTCTTTACCTGTTTGCCCCATTGACATTATGGCATAAGGGAGGAAAGGTTTATGCATACCGGCCGCTACAATAAATGGCAGTCCGCCAGCAAGTAAGCCTGTTGCGATGAATCCAAATTTGCCATGCATCCAAAGGATCAGATGCGTTAACAGAGACCCCATTTCAAAACCTAATGGCCCAAGGATAAGCAATGTGACGGGGACCGTCGTAACCAGCGATAACATGGGCGATAAGAAACCACGTAATGCATTAGGCGTATAACGATTAAAAAGAGATTCCGTTTGTGCATAAAAAATAACACAAAGAATTGCGGGAAACACCTGCGCTGCGTAGGAGACGTTCGTAATATCGAAAGTCATTAACGTTGCACCTTGTTTTGCCAGGGTAGTAAATGTGGGCAACAACAAGACTGAGACAGCAGTCAATGCAACTAATGGATTAACTTTAAGCTTATTCGCAGTAGTGATGGCGATAAGTAAGGGTAAAAAATAAATAGGCGCGGTTCCGATGCAGTCCAAAATTTGATATGTCGAACTGTCTTTAGTCAGCCATCCAGCCATATTCAAAATAATTAAAATGGATTTCAGCACGCCGCCACCTGCAATTGCAGGTATGAGTGGTTGAAAGATACTGATAACAAAATCAATCAACCATGCATTCCATTTTTTCTTTGTTACTGGTTTCTGTTTCGCGTCAGCATCATTAGCCATTAAAGATCTAATCGCATCAAACACTTTAACAACGTCTTTGCCAATGACTATCTGACACTGCACATTTGTCACGACACCCATTACTTCAGGTAATTTTTTGAGGTCAGACACTTCAACTTTAGCATTGTCATACAAGCTTAAGCGTAATCTGGTTGAGCAATGTTCAATGTGTTCGATGTTGCCTGCTCCGCCGACTAATTTGAGAATTGTACGCCCAGTATTTAGATGATCCATAAGTTGCCTCATGAGCAAAAAAAAGACCTGAAATTCTCACCCCAAATGAGGGGGAGAATTTCAGGTCTTGCCTGCATTACCAGTTACACGCCTGTACTACATATTTGCCAACAATATACTATATACATAGTTACAGGCAATAAAATTAACCCATCTTTCGTCAAAATGTGACAGTTATCACATAATAATCCTCGTAAATGACCACGATATAAAAACCCTCCCAGGAGTATTTTCTCCCTGTATTATATTTCCTTTATATTAACCGATAGTTACCACCACACCTCAGCCTGAGCGCCAATAGATAATTGATCTTTTTTATTATCGTTGAATGTATAATTCGATATCTCGTTTTGGTTTGCCCGGATATACGTTGTATAGAACCGAATTTCTGGTCTTGAGGTTAGGATTGATGTATTAACTTTGAGCGCATGATACAATGTTGTTTTGTAACCGGATTCACTATATGTCTGCTCTTGAGTTTTGTTATCCTGTCTAAACCATCCGAGTTCTACCCCGGTCTGGTTGAATTTATCCCAGATATAAGCGGGACGGATGACACTTCGATAACTTTCAAAATCTGTATGAGCACCAGTATCATAGCTAAATATATCATTACCATTTGAATATACTAGTGCGTGTGCAACAATAGTGTTTTCCGCGGGGTAAAATTCCCCTTGAGAAATGATTCTGAATGCCTTGCCATTTGTGTGATTTCCATAATAGTTATCACCACTCCCAAATGTTGGGTTTGCTCCTGAAATTTTTGCAAAAGAACTGGCGATAGAATTATTGGCAGCTTGCAGGGTTAATTCGTCATAACCCCCTGCGTCAAACTTCTGCCTTAAAATCGCACCTACCAGCCAGGCATCTTTTACATGATAATACTGACCATCAGCCTCCCCTGACTTCACGACGTCTGATTTGTTTGCCATGTTATAGCGCCCATCAAGTTCTAATGTTGCCTTATCCCATAATGGAATTTCACGATAACGTATATCAAGCGCATTCGTATTGATCTGTAATGAATTTCCTGATGTATCATAATCAAGAGCACGCGCGTTCAGGTCCTGACGCACTACAGCAACGTTAAATTTGCCTGGACCCATTTTCCAGTTTTCTATACCGAGCCCTGCTCCGCTTTCTGTTCTGACGCTTTTCCAGTCAAGCATCTGTATCTCATACTTAGGCAGATAGTGTTTACCTACCCAAAAATCAGCTTCAGGGGCAAAATTAAGAAATCCCTTCGTCGTGAGATAGATATCAGAAAATTGTAAGTTACTCTCTGTATCTTTAACAAAGACTGCATTGTTGTATTGCTCACCCACATTGCCATCCAGCATAACGACAGCATGTGCAGTTTTACCATCCTGGTCGTACACTTTCTGCTTGAGTTGAAGATCGAACCATGAGGTATATTCATTGCCGAAACGGCCAAGTGATCCAATAGCATATTCTTTTGGCGATCCATGATTAGCCGTTCCCCAACCAGAACGGAAATAGCCATTGTACGAAAACCCAATATCGTTTTTAACAAAGTCACTAATATCTTTCAATGTAAGATCATTATTAACTTTAGTTGTGGCACTATTTCCTGTTTTGTTGCTATTACTCGATGCTACTGCAACAGTTGAAGTGGCAGAATTTGTTGTTGGTTGAATTTTTTCATCTGCAGAGCTGACCGGGTTTCTGTTTGTTTTATCAGCTTGCTTATACCTGGTTAATTCTGCTTTTGTGCTTTTTAATTCTGCAGTGTTTTCCTGGAGTTGTTTTTCAAGCAAAGCCAGTCTCTCTTCCACTGTTAAACTCTGTCCATAAGCATTGCTGAACATGGCAGAGATAAGGCAAAATAGAATAGTCTTGTTCATATTTTAAATATTCTCATGTAGATTACAGGGGTAAAGCGCATATTAAAATAAAATCATATCTCACCTTCCCAGGGTAGAAATATATATAGTAAGCAAGCCTATTTAGCCTGATCATTTCATAGCTATTTGACTCCAGCGAAATGGATCGATGCTTAACATTAATATTGAATTATGAAATGAAAAATTGTTTTCAAAAAAATTATTTGCTTGTTGTCACTCCTTTAACTGTGCCGATTCGCAACGTGAACGGAGACTTCTCTTGTCTTATCTCGTCACAACAGTTCTGTTTTTACAAATGAACCCAAATGACTGCCCTGCCCGATAAAAGTAAGCTTGACGCTATTTGGATTATCCGGAGCAGCATTTTTCTTCATTTAAGCTAAGCTGTCGTCGGGTAGAACCATGTTCAATATGTTCAAAATTGCTTGCCCCGCTGTTCAATTTACGTATTTTCTGCGCTGTTTTTTTGGAATCCATTTGCCACCCCAGAAGCAAAAAAAAAGACCTGAGATGAGCAATGAATAGGTCTAAATTCATCGCTCATCTCAGGTCTTGCCTGTTTTACCAGTTACACGCCTGTCGTTCTGCCCGTGTATTTAAATATTTTGTAGGAGGGTTTTACAATAGCTTACTTTGAATTTTTTTTAAAATGTGACATGTCTTACAAATTTCAACCGTTGCCGGATGCAAATTAAACGACGTTTCTCAACAGCAAAAGCGGGATAAACTCTACCCACACCGGGTTTCTGTCCCTGTAATATGCCCATGGCATCGCTGTGTAACACCTGAAGAGTGTCAGGATATTTCTGGCACTCTTCAGAGAGAACACCTGAACTGGCCGGGCTTATGTGTTAGCGTTTTCCTGCTGCCGGGGAGTTTTCGCCGTTGCGGCTTTTGACTTACTGCTGGAGTAAATGAAGAACAGCGCGATACCCAGGCAGACAATGGCGCCGATTCGGCTCATCGAGAATGGAATCGACGCATTGCCCAGCCAGCCGAAGTTATCGATCAGCATGCTCATGGTTAACTGGCCAAAAATGACAGCGACCGTAGCCACTGCCGCGCCAATACGCTGGACGGCCAGTACCATAATGACGATATACGGTACGCCAAACATCGCGCCCAGCAGCTGCCATTTAGGCACGTCCATCAACGTCAGGGGGTGTTTGGGTTCGAAGAAGAAGATCAGCAGCCCCGTCACCAGGGCGCCGACAGAAAATGTCAGGAACGCGCTTTTAAATACGCCGACCTTGCTGCCCAGCTGGCCATTGATAGCCGCCTGGATACTCAGCATGGCGCCACCGGCGACGGCGAGCAGAATCATGATAATAGTCATAATGTTACTTTACCCCTGTGCAACCATAACCAGCGCTGCAATGATGAAAATCAGCGCAATGATACGCTTACTGTCAATTTTCCGGCGCGACGTACCGAGCAGACCGAAGTGATCAATAATCAGGCTCTTGAACACCTGGCCTGCCAGGATGCCGATCATAGTCATGGCGATGCCGATTGCCGGCGTTACCACGGTCAGGATGATGACGTAAATCGGCCCAAGCACGCCGCCAAGTAGCTGCCACGCTGGTTGCGCAAAGAATGACGGGCTGTTACGCGGGCTGAAAAAAAGCATCAGCAGGAAGGTCAGCGCCGCGCCCACGCCAAATATGCTGAAGGTAGCCCAGAGGTCACCGACCTCCCCACCCAGTGGCCCGAGCAATCCTGCCTCTATGGACAGTCCCATGCCTCCGGCAATGACGATAAAAATCAATATTAGTTGCATAGCAATCTGTCTCCCAAAGTCCAGGCGGAGAAGATTACGACTTAACATGGATGAGAAAAATGCCATAATGAGATAAACACCTGTGCAGGATATGCATTAATGAATGGCCTTGGGAACATCAGTATTCGCGCCCTGCTGATTTTTATAGACGTTTATGAAACGCAGAATTTCTCTGTGGTGGCCCGGCGGGAAGGGATATCGGCCTCTCAGGTATCACGCGTCATCCATCAGATGGAGGATGTGCTCGGGCAGCAGCTTTTTTACCGCAATACCCGGGCTATAATTCCGACGGAAAGCGGCCATCTTTTTATCCGCTATGCGCGTGCGATGACGGGCAGCATGGAGGAGGCGCGGCGGGAACTCAATGAGAGAACGCTTGAGCCTTCCGGAATGGTCCGCATAAACGCACCGGTGTTCTTTGGACAGCGCCATGTCGCACCCGCGTTACCCGGCCTGACGGAGCGATACCCGAAGCTTAGTATTGAGCTTACGCTGACGGATGATTACATCGATCCGCACCGGGAGCCGGCTGACGTGATTTTCCGGATTGGCGTGCTGACGGATTCCGCCTTTCATGCGCGCGTGTTTGGCCAGCAGTTCTATCATCTTGCCGCGTCACCGGATTATATCCGCCGGCACGGCATGCTGGGATCACCCGAAGAGCTCGCGCGGCATAAATGCCTGGTCTATCGCGGTTCATCAGGACCAAACCAATGGCTGCTGCGCAGGCGCGGAGAGGAATGGGTGCACTACCCCGTCTCGCCCCTGATGTCATCGAATAATGCGGAAACCCTGCTGATTGCCGCACTCGGGGGGATGGGGATTGTGCTGTTTCCTGACTGGCTGATTGGAGACCGGCTGAAGAGCGGCGAGCTGGTCGGACTGCTGCCGGAACTGGATACATCCATAAAAACGGAGCCACAGCACATCGCGGCAATCTATCCGAATGCCCGCCACCCTCCGCTGAACGTGCGGGCGATTATCGATTACTACCTGGACGCGTTCGGTTCACCGCTTTACTGGCAGTCTGAATAAGACAGGCGACTTTATGGCTCGTCTTGAAGTTAACTTACGTTTCTGGCACAGAGCAAACGCGTTAAATGCCCTTAAGGTCTGTTTTGAGCGAAGAACGGACCACACTATCTAAAGAAAGATATCGCTGATAATGTTGGGACCGCTCTTGTTAAAAAAGGCATGCCATTTCTTTTCATTGACGATAACGAAGGGATTTTCATGGTTGAGGAAATAAAAAAGAAGTATCCCGGCGCAGACGCCTGGCAAATGGGTGACAGTCCGGAGCTGGCTAACGAGCTTGCGGAACTGATCAAAAAAGGGATCAAAACGGCCTCTTGCGGATCTTTTGCCTCTTACCAGCAGGAAGAATCTGCTCCGAGGATAGGGAGTTATCACATTATTCTTGATGGCCAGAATGTTCCAGTTTGCGTGATCAGACTGATTTCGATGCAGCTGGTTCGTTTTTGTGATGTCACAGAAGCGTTCGCCCGCAAAGAAGGTGAAGGCGATTTAAGCCTTGAATACTGGAAGAGAGAGCATCAGAGATTTTTCAGCTGCGAAGGTCATTTTTCTGAAGATATGGAGTTGATCGCAGAAGAATTTGAAGTGGTTGAAGTGCTGTGAGACAAGGTCAACGGGTTGACGTTTTATCACTGACCACTGATAACACTGTTCGCTTCTGGCGCGGAGCGGACAAGCTGTCGAGCTAAAGGTCCGCATTGAGCAAGGAGCGGACGTGCCAGCTATAATTGGTAATAAAATGAGAGTAGAACTATTCTGATTTGTTTAAAAAAACATTTTTACATCCAAGGGCAAAATATTTTTATGCTATCTTACATGCTATCTCAATATGCCAGGCTACCTGTGCCTGAAGTTACTCTACGTTCATGGTTAAAACAATGGTTGTCAGAGCAGGAATCGAGGTGTACAGACAGAAGTTTCTCGGCGCGATTTCCCTGGAGAGAAACTGGATTATGTCAGGAATATTTTTTACAACGAAAACTCAAAATTGATGGAAAGCAATTTCTTACTGGCCCCCGTTATCAGGGCGGAAATATTAACAAACCTTTTATTGATATTGTAGGTATGGATTCTGACCTAAATCATACTGCATTAGAACTCATTAGTAAGGAATGGTCACAACTCAGAGCTCAGTATGTCCGCATTCTTGTGCCAGGCCAGTCCTTCCCGCAGGGTATTCCCGACCAGTATATATATGCCACGTCTTTTTCTGAACCCCCTGAATTCAATGATAAATCTCTTACTTTGCAAGTGGCGACATACGAAGATTTTGACTGGTGTTGTCAGGCTCTGGGCGATGCCTATAAGCATACATGGCAGACAGTTCGCGAACTGTCTGCAAGCAATTTGGTAGCAGTTGATGACGAAGAGTTGTGTGACCATATTTCTGAGAGAGAAGTATATATTATCTATGAAAACGATGTTCGCGCCGGGTTGCTAATATGCCAGAAAGGAAACCTCGCTTTTCTGAGAGGATATCGTATTACTGACAAAGTAATACTTCCTGCTTTTCGTGGTCGATCATTGTCGGCCCGAGCGCAACGCCTGCTGTACCGATTATTAACTCATTCCGATTCGGAACTATCTTTGTATATGGGCACAATTATTCCGGAGAATATACCCTCGATGAAAACTGCAGAAAGAGCGGGACGAACTTGCATCCTAAGTTATCAATTTCTACCCATCTGCAGAACCCACGACTAACAGCAATGCTAATTTATCTTCAGCCTACTTCCGCTCCTGGCACACAGGGGACGTCCAGGGCCCGGGAGTACTCCCCTGGACGCATTAATGGGCGGTATGTGATTGTTGTGCAGGCTATCATATGGCCTGAGGTACAGCAGAATCAGGCTTCGTAGCAATGAGTCGGCTCACAGCGTCCGGAATCCACCCGGTGCCGTAAATCACCGCAAGGTCTGTCATAAGGTAATTTCATCACGCATCGCGACACCTTTTTTCTTTACGCAGGCCTTCTCTTTCACGGTTTATCAGAACTGTGGGCCGCAGTAATCTCCACTCCGTGCTTTAATCAATGAGAGTGTGTCGGGTGCAAATTAAACTACCTTTCTCAACAGCAAAGGCGGGATACCCCTACCCTCGCAGCGTTTCTGCGTCTGGTAATATGCCCATGACAGTCTCAAAGACCGCTTTGAGGGTTTCCCGGTTTAAGGCACAAAATCGCGTGGCGTTGACCCCAGAATGCAGCGAAAAGCAGCGGTAAATGCCGCCGGGCATGAGAAACCAAGCTGGTAAGCGACCTGTTTGATTGGAACGCCGTTCGCGAGAAGATCCAACGAAGCGCAAATTCTGGCTCTCTGCTTCCATGTTCTAAAACTAAAGCCTGTATCCTTCATAAACAATCGGGAAAAGGTCCGTTCCGACATGGCCGACATAAAAGCCAGCTCGCTCAGCGATGCTTCCCAGCGCTGATTGACCAGGAGCGATCTGGCCGCGCTGAATAATCGCTCATCATTCGGCATGGGAAGCGCCATCGTTAAAGGTGGAGCCTCGCTGAGAATTTCCAGAAGCAACAAAGCTATCTTCCGTTGACTCGGTCTGGCGTAGTCCTCACTGAACAGCCCAGCGATAAGTTCTTTGACTAACGGCGTAGCCGTGATCACATGTACCTGCTGACTCTTCGTAAAGCTCGTACATTCTGCAATAAGGCTACTGCTGAAATAGATCGCCCTGAGATCGGTTTGTGAAAGCAGATGGTAACTATGGATATGCAAAGGCGGTAGCCATAATGCACGCTGAGGAGGGATCACCCAACGGTCACTCTCTGTTTGCACCAACATAACCCCTCTGGTGGCGAAGAGTAGCTGCCCCTCAACATGATGATGGGGAGGATCTACCTCGCCGCGTTGATAGCTTATCGCAGTACTGGACCAGCCTGTGGCTTCATCATGTCTTGGCGCTTTATCTATACTACCTGGCATTTCAGATTTAGCCCCTGCCATTATCATATCGAAACTGGAACCACCCGGAGTAGAGCCTTAGGCAATGGGTGCGTGACTTATCATTCTGATCATCAAAAATATTACAGGAGCTTAACCTCATGCGTGTACACTTTATCGTACATGAAAGTTTTGAAGCCCCGGGCGCCTATGAAACCTGGGCAATAAACCAGGGTCATGATGTAACTTACTCACGCGTCTATGCAGGCGATCGGCTACCTGCTGACGCCGAAGGCATCGATTTTCTTATCGTTATGGGCGGTCCGCAAGATCCGAACACCACGCTTGAAGCATGCCCGCACTTTAATGCTAAAGCGGAACAGGCGCTGATTGCTTCCGCGGTTAAAACCGGTAAGGCGGTGATCGGTATCTGCCTGGGTTCACAGCTAATCGGTGAAGCGCTGGGCGCGCCCTTCTCTCATAGCCCGGAAAAAGAGATTGGTAAATTCCCGATCACATTGACCGAAGACGGCAGGAAGGATGAGATGTTCTCTCAATTTGGGAAAACACTGGCAGTGGGTCACTGGCATAACGATATGCCAGGTTTGACGCCGGGGGCCAAAATTATTGCTTACAGCGAAGGCTGTCCGCGGCAGATCGTTGCCTATTCAGACCGCGTCTTTGGTTTCCAGTGCCACATGGAGCTCACATTGGACGTTGTAGAACGGCTGATCGCTCATTCTGAGAAAGACCTGAGCCGTGCAGCAGAATATCGTTTCGTTGACACGCCTGACGCGCTCCGGGCGCACGATTACAGTGAAATGAATCAAGTACTTTTTGGCTTTTTGGATAAGCTGGAAGCACGTTACAAAGCAGCGCAAGCATAATGTCATGCTCGGTGAGCTTGCCATCGGTTTTGATTTTAATGTCCGCTCCTGGCACAGAGCGGACAAACTAACTGATTTGAAGGTCCGCTATGAGCGAACAGCGGACATCGTGACTCGAACAGGATTCATGCTAAGATGA